>DATLHT010000098.1:0-8122 GCA_035539795.1 Burkholderiaceae bacterium | reverse complement strand
ACATGCTGTCCCAGGCGGATTTCCCGCCACGGCGGACCTGAACCCTGCCAAGGCGCGTGTGGCGCTGATGCTGGCGCTGAGCACGGAAGCGGGAAGTATCGTTCCGCAAGGCGCGCCGGATGCGCTCGCTCTGCAACAGTTTTTCGAGGCCATCTAGGCGGCTTTGGTAAAAGCGGTTTTTCCGCTATAATGATGGGCTTTCTACCTTGCCACACCGGTCTTCTTGACGCCCGGGTGGCTGTTTATCGATCCCAAAGGAGCGTCAATGCGTCATTACGAAATCGTATTTATCGTCCATCCGGACCAGAGCGAGCAAGTGCCCGCGATGATCGAGCGCTACAAAGGCCTCGTCACCGGTCAGGGCGGCCAGATCCACCGCGTGGAAGACTGGGGCCGCCGCCAGCTCGCCTACATGATCCAGAAGCTTGCCAAGGCTCACTACGTTTGCATGAACATCGAGTGCAGCCAGGAAACCCTGGTCGAGCTCGAGCATGCCTTCAAGTTCAACGATGCCGTGCTGCGTCACCTGATCGTGCAGACGAAGAAGGCCGAGACCGCACCGTCGCCGATGATGAAGGAAGTGCAGCGGGAAGAAGCCAAGAAGGCTGCCCAGCAAACCTCGGAAGGCCAGGCTGCCTGAGTGGCATGCCTTGCGCGGGCCGGCTGAGCCGGGCCTGTGTGGTGAAGGTGTGTGACTCGAGGTGAGACGCAAGGCGTGAACCGGTTTTTTCTCACGGCCAGTCTGGTGGAGCGCGATGCATTGCGTTATACCCCGGCAGGCATCCCCGTCGTGAACTGCATGCTGCAGCACGCGGGAGACGTGACCGAAGCCAATACGCCGCGCCAGATCGAGTTTCATATCGCCGCTGTCGCAGTCGGTAGCATCGGTCAGGAAGTCGACCGCATGCCCCTCGGCACGATGATGGAATGGGAAGGCTTCATGGCTCGCCGTCACCGCAACAGCAAGGCACTGGTCTATCACATCACTGGATGTAAAGAATTCGCAAAGGATTGAATCATGGCATTCGTCAAACGTAACGATAAGAACAAGAAGCGCTTCACGCAGAACCCGCTGTTCAAGCGCAAGAAATTCTGCCGCTTCACCGTGGCCGGCGTTGATCAGATCGACTACAAGGATCTGGATACGCTGCGCGACTTCATCGGCGAAAACGGCAAGATCACGCCGGCCCGTCTGACCGGCACGCGCAGCCACTATCAGCGTCAACTCGACACGGCCATCAAGCGTGCGCGTTTCCTCGCGCTGCTGCCGTACACCGACCTGCACAAGAACTAAGCCACGGTCGACAAGGAGAACTGAACATGCAAGTTATTCTGCTGGAAAAAGTCGCCAATCTCGGTAATCTGGGCGATGTGGTGCGCGTCAAGGACGGCTACGCCCGCAACTTTCTGATCCCGAAGCGCCAAGCCCGTCGTGCGACTGAAGCTGCGCTGAAGGAATTCGAAGCCCGTCGTGCCGAACTCGAGAAGATCGCTGCTGAGAAGCTGGCCGAAGCGCAGAAGGTCAATGAAAAGCTGAACGGCTCGACCCTGGAAGTCAGCCAGAAAGCTGGCGTCGACGGCCGTCTGTTCGGCTCGGTGACGAACGAAGACATCGCCCAGGCGCTGGGCAAGCAGGGTTATACCATCGAACGTTCGCGCATCACGCTGCCGAACGGTCTGGTGAAGACCATCGGCGAACATCCGGTGCGCGTGTCGTTGCACACCGACGTGGTGGCCGAAATCACCCTGGTGGTGCGAGGCGAGGCGGCCTGATTTCCGCGTGGTACGCTGTGTAGCGCGCCACGAGAAATTCACCGTCATGGAAAGCAGGCGCTTGCGCCTGCTTTTTCTTTGCCCACGCGCTTCGCTTGCGCGGGACATATCTCCCGGTCTGCATGGGAGGGAATCCGCGGTATGGATTCTTTTCATCTTGCTCCCGCCGGACAGCTATAATCGCTACCCATGAATGCTCCCACGTCCGATCCGCAATTTGACGCGCTCAAGGTGCCTCCGCATTCCATCGAGGCTGAGCAATCGGTGCTGGGTGGACTGCTGCTAGATAACTCCGCCTGGGACCGGATCGGTGACTTCCTGTCCGAATCCGATTTCTACCGTTACGATCATCGCCTGATCTTCCAGAACATTGGCCGGCTGATTTCCGGCGCACGGCCGGCCGACGTTGTGACGGTGTTCGAAATGCTCAAGGCCGCTGGCAAGGCTGATGAGGTCGGCGGATTGGCGTATCTGAACGCACTGGCACAGAACACGCCCAGTGCCGCCAATATCCGGCGCTATGCGGAGATCGTGCGCGACCGCTCAGTGCTGCGCAAGCTGGTGTCGGTGGCTGACGAGATCGCCACAGGCGCCTTCAACCCGCAGGGGCGGGAAGTCCGGCAGTTGCTCGACGAGGCCGAGTCCAAGATATTCGCCATCGCGGAAGATGGTTCGCGCGGCCAGCAAGGTTTTCAGGAAATCCAGCCACTGCTGACACAGGTAGTCGAGCGTATCGATGAGTTGTATCACCGCGATAACCAGAACGACATCACCGGCGTCGCAACCGGCTTCGCTGATCTGGATCGCATGACGAGCGGCATGCAAGCCGGTGACCTGATCATCGTGGCTGGCCGTCCATCAATGGGTAAGACCGCATTCTCACTGAACATCGGTGAGCATGTGGCGGTGGAGCAGGGGCTACCGGTGGCGGTATTCTCCATGGAAATGGCGGGCACGCAGCTGGCCATGCGGATGCTGGGTTCGGTGGGCCGCCTCGATCAGCACCGTCTGCGCACCGGCCGGCTGCTCGATGAGGACTGGCCGCGGTTGACCCACGCCATCCAGAAGATGAACGATGCCCAGCTGTTCATCGATGAAACGCCTGCGCTCAATCCCATGGAGCTGCGTGCACGTTCGCGGCGCCTCGCGCGTCAGTGCGGGCAGCTTGGCCTGATTATCATCGACTACCTGCAGCTGATGTCGGGCTCGGGCGGCGGCGGCGAAAACCGCGCCACCGAGATTTCCGAGATTTCGCGTTCGCTGAAAGGTCTGGCCAAGGAGCTGAACTGCCCGGTGATTGCGCTTTCGCAGCTGAACCGTAGTCTCGAGCAGCGCCCGAACAAGCGTCCGGTCATGTCCGATCTGCGCGAATCCGGCGCTATCGAACAGGACGCGGACGTGATCCTGTTCATCTACCGGGACGAGGTCTACAACCCGGATTCGCAGGACAAGGGCACGGCGGAGATCATCATCGGCAAGCAGCGTAACGGTCCGATCGGTACGGTACGCCTGACCTTCCTCGGACAATTCACCAAGTTCGACAATTTCGTCGGCGGGAACGCATTCTTCGATAACGAACAGTAAAATTTCTCGGTTTTTTTGTGCGGTGCGGCGAATGTGGCCACACTAAGCCGGTAAAATATGTCATTTCCATGACGACACATGGCCGACACATCGCAGGCCATGTCGCCATGGCTGCACCAGCAGTTCATATCCCGTTCTTTCAAAAGGAAAGCATCATGTTTGGCCGTTTCATGCCGACAGAGGGCAAGTTTTTCGAGTATTTCGATCAACACGCCGATTGCGCGGTCTCCGCTGCCCGCGAATTGCTCGCATTGATCAATGACCTGCCTAACGCCGAAGCCCATGCGCGGCTGGTGCAGGCGACCGAGAAGAAGGCCGACCGCATCACCCATGACACCGTCGACCTGCTGCACAAGACCTTCATCACGCCGCTCGATCGTGACGAGATCCACAAGCTCATCACCACCATGGACGATATCCTCGACCTGATGGAAGATGTCGCCGAAACCATTTCCCTGTACGACGTCACCAGCCTGACCGACGAAGCGCGACAGCTGGCGACCATCTGCGTGTCGTGCTGCGACCAGGTGAAGATTGCTGTGGGCCTGCTCAGCAACATGAAAAACGCCGGCACGATCCTGAAGACCACCCAGGAGATCGACCGCCTCGAGTCCGAGGCCGATCGAGTGATGCGCTCCGCCATGTCAAAGCTGTTCCGCGAGGAAACTGACGTCAAGCGACTCATCAAGCTTAAGGCCATTTACGAGCAGCTTGAGACCATCACTGACAAGTGCGAGGATGTGGCCAACATCATCGAAGGTATCGTGCTGGAAAACGCGTAAGCGCCGGGGACAGTATGGATACCGTACAAATGAGCCTGTGGGTGATCATTTTCCTGGTCGCCCTGGCAGTCGCGTTCGACTTCATGAACGGCTTCCATGATGCCGCCAATTCGATCGCCACGGTGGTGTCGACGGGCGTGCTCAAGCCGCACCAGGCCGTAGCGATGGCGGCGGCATTCAACGTGATCGCGATCTTCGTATTCCACCTGAAGGTCGCCGCGACCGTGGGCAAGGGGACGGTCGATCCGGCGATCGTGGATCACTATGTGGTCTTCGGCGCGCTGGTCGGTGCGATCACATGGAACATCATCACCTGGTATTACGGCATTCCATCGAGCTCCTCCCACGCGCTCATCGGCGGTCTGGTCGGGGCTGCCGTGGCCAAGGCCGGAACGAGCTCGCTGGTGGCGAGTGGTTTGCTCAAGACCGTGGCCTTCATTTTTGTTGCCCCGGTCCTGGGCATGCTACTGGGATCGCTGTTGATGCTGATTGTCGGCTGGATGTTTTTCCGCACGCCACCAAGCCGCGTGGACAAATGGTTCCGGCGTTTGCAACTGATGTCTGCGGCCATGTACAGCCTTGGGCACGGCGGCAATGATGCGCAGAAGACGATCGGCATCATCTGGATGCTGCTGATTGCCGGCGGCTATGCCGCACAGGGTGCAGCCGAACCGCCCATGTGGGTCATCATCGTCTGTTACGTCGCCATCGGCCTTGGCACCATGTTCGGCGGCTGGCGGATTGTCAAGACCATGGGTCAGAAAATCACCAAGCTCAAGCCGGTCGGTGGCTTCTGCGCCGAGACGGGTGGAGCGGTGACATTGTTTGTCGCGTCTGCGCTCGGCATTCCCGTGTCGACCACGCACACGATTACTGGTGCTATCGTCGGCGTCGGTTCGGTGCAGAAGATGTCGGCCGTGCGCTGGGGCCTGGCCGGCAATATCGTCTGGGCGTGGATCCTGACGATTCCCGCCTCGGCATTCATGGCGGCCATTGCGTGGTGGATCGGTACGCATATCATGTAAGCCATATGCCGCGTAGCCACCTGCGTCGCATGGAAAAAGCCCCGGATCACCGGGGCTTTTTCCTTTTCAGATACTCACGCTATTGGTCGGCACGCTCCGAAGCGTCAGCAGCCAGTGGGGAGACGGTCTGGCGTAGCTCCCACCGTGATCGGGCATACGGGCCTCCGCACGGAGCAGGGCGTAGGGCAAGGACACAGGATGCCCAGAGCGAGAGCCAGCCCCGTGCCTCGATCTATTGACGTGCGAACGCCGCGATTGGATCATCCTCTTCCGCAAGCGCGGCCGTGGGAGCGAGCGATGGAGTCGAAGTAAGTGCCGGGGCCGGAGCGGACGGTAGGGACGCAGTCATGCCGGTGCTCGAGGGCACTGGCAATGATCCGGCTTCGACCACCCGGCGGGCGCCGGTATAGCGCCTGGCCCAATAACTTTTCGTCATATCCTCCAGACGCACGGTGCCACCGCTCGATGGCGCATGGACGAAGCGGTTCTGGCCCACATAGATGCCGACGTGGGAATGGGGGTGGCCGGTGGTATTGAAGAACACCAAGTCGCCAGATGCGACTTCGGCACGCTGTAGCGGAATACCACGCGTGCCCATCTCCGCGGTGGTGCGTGGCAGGCTGACGGCGGCCGAACGATTCACGACATAGCGCACCAGGCCGCTGCAATCGAAGCCACTATCCGGCGTGTTGCCGCCATACCGGTAGGGCGTGCCGACCAGCGCCATGGCTTGAATGGAAACCTCCTCGAGTCCGGCCGAGGGATCCTTGATCGGCGGCCCGGGAATACGTCCCGCGGAGGGGGATTTGTTCGAGCGCGTAGGTGCGCTCGAACAGGCGGCCAACAGGCACGCACACAGGAGCAGGACAGGCAGCGCACGCCTGGCCGGTGTTTGCGCGAATGAGAGGGGCGCCGGGCCCGTGAGTCGCCGCGCCGCCATCACCAGCGGAACTGGTGTTTGCCGGACTTGGTGGACAGCTTGGCGCGCTGGACGGAGCCTTGTGATGTCGCTTCGACCGTATAGGTTCCAGCCGGGGCCTTGATCAGGCAGCGCGGGCCGGGTGCGCGGAAGGATGCGACCTGTTGCCCGTCACGGCTCAGGCGCACTTCCACGTCTGACAGGTATTCGCCGCGTGCACCCTGGGTGAAGAGTAGATCCATGTTGAAACCTGATTTCTTGCTGTCGAGTGCCTGTTGCTCGTCTGCGCCCACGCCCCCGCAGATATAGCTGACCGGGCCGAGCGTCTCCATGACCATCGGGGCCTGAGCGGCAGCGGGCAGCGCAACCGGGGTCAGCAATACCGGCAGACTGGCCACAAGCACGGATTGAATGAATTTCGTGGATCGTTTCATGCTGGGTCTCCTTGGATGGCTGGCATGTGCCATCCCATGTGACGTCAGAACATCAGGCCGCCGGGTATCTCCCGGCGCGCCATGATGTTCGGACCCCCCGACTGCACGGATGTTCCTGAGTTTACAGGATGTCCGCCGCGTGATCGGCCAGGCGTGAGCGCTCGCCGCGCGCCAGGGTGATGTGCCCGCTGTGACCCCAACCCTTGAATCGATCGACCACATAGGTGAGGCCGGACGAACCTTCCGTGAGGTACGGGGTATCGATCTGCGCGATGTTCCCCAGACACACGATCTTGGTGCCGGGGCCGGCGCGCGTGACCAGCGTCTTCATCTGCTTGGGCGTCAGGTTCTGCGCTTCGTCGATGATCAGGAATTTGTTGACGAAGGTGCGGCCCCGCATGAAATTCATGCTCTTGACCTTGATGCGCGAACGGATCAGTTCCTGCGTCGCAGCGCGCCCCCAGTCGCCGGCACCATCGTCCGATTTTTGCAGCACCTCGAGATTGTCGTCGAACGCGCCCATCCACGGCTGCATCTTTTCCTCTTCGGTCCCGGGCAGGAAACCGATGTCTTCGCCCACCGGTACGGTTGCACGGGTGACAATGATCTCGTTGTACAGCTTCAGGTCGAGCACCTGTTCAAGTCCGGATGCCAACGCCAGCAAGGTCTTGCCGGTACCTGCCTGACCCAGCAGCGTGACGAAGTCCACCTCGGGATTCATCAGCAGGTTCAGGGCGAAATTTTGCTCACGGTTGCGTGCCGTGACGCTCCACACATTATTTTTCTGGTGCGTATAGTCGCGCAGCGTCTGCAGCAGCGCGGTCTTGCCGTTGATCTCCTTGACCTGCGCATACAGCGGCAGGCTGCCATCTGACGGTTCGAGATATACAAACTGGTTCACCAGGAACGACGGCACCAACGGGCCCGTCAGGCGATAGAACATGACACCGGTCTTGGGGTCCTGCCAGCTTTCCATGCCTTTGCCGTGGCGGGTCCAGAAATCATTCGGCAATTGCATGACACCGGAATACAGCAGGTCCTTGTCTTCCAGAACCTGGTCGTTGAAGTAATCCTCAGCAGGCAGACCCAGGGCACGCGCCTTGATGCGCATATTGATGTCTTTCGACACCAGCACCACCTGGCGTTCGGTGATCTGCGTCTGCAGGGCGCTCACGACCCCCAGGATCTGGTTGTCTGCCTTGCCCTGCGGCAGACCTTCCGGCAGTTTCACCTCGTTCAGGCGGGTCTGGAAGAACAGGCGGCCCTGGGCATCGCGGTTACCGAGCTTGGACAGTGGCAAGCCTTCATCCATGGCACCTTCGGTTCCGGCTACCAGAGCATCGAGCGTACGGCTCACCATCCGGGCGTTGCGTGCAACTTCGCTCATGCCTTTCTTGTGATTGTCCAGCTCCTCGAGCGTCATCATCGGCAGATAGATGTCGTGCTCTTCGAAGCGGAACAGCGAGCTTGGATCGTGCATCAGCACGTTGGTGTCGAGCACGAACAGCTTGGCAGGTCCGTTGTCTTTGGCGCGACGCGTACGCGGCGCCGTCGCCGGTGGGTTCGCCGGGGAGGATTCGCTGGTCCGTGCACGGGCTTCCCGCA
>DATLHT010000097.1:0-7489 GCA_035539795.1 Burkholderiaceae bacterium | reverse complement strand
TGAAATTGCCATCCACCGAGACCGCCAGTTCGACCATGCCGGAAATGCCGGAACGGTTGACTACCACGTCGTTGAACGCCAGGGCCGAGAAAATCGTCTCGCCGTCGCGCTGCACATGGGCTTGCAGCAGGGTGCGCTGCTCGGTGTCGTAGTGGCCAGCCAGCATCTCGGGCACCACCGTCTGCATGTCCGACAGCGGAATGTCGGTCATGAAGCCGAGCCGGCCATGGTTCACCCCGATGAGGGGGACGTCGTGCCCGGCCAGTTGCCGGCCGATGCCTAGCAGGGTGCCATCGCCGCCGAGCACCACTGCCACATCGGCCTGCTGGCCGATTTCCTGCGGGGTGAGGGTGGGATAGGCCTGCAGGCCTATATTCAGGGCGGTTTCGCGCTCGAACACCACCTCATGCCCGGCGCTGGCGATGCACGCGGCCAACTCCTGCAGCGGGGCAGCAATGCCCGCGGCGTAATACTTGCCGACAAGGGCGACGGTACGGAAGGAAAGCCGGTTGGATGCCATGCCCGGCATTAGACCACACGCCCATGAAGATTGTCAGCCCGGCTGGCTTCTACACGAACCAGCCGCACGAACCGTGCAAATTTGCGTAAAATCAAGCATCATGGATCAGCGCGCTCACACTCTTCTCAAAACACTGATCGAACGGTATATCGCCGAGGGGCAGCCGGTGGGGTCGCGCACCCTGTCGAAATACTCCGGGCTGGACCTGTCGCCGGCCACCATCCGCAATGTGATGGCGGACCTGGAGGAGATGGGCTTTATCGTCAGCCCGCATACCTCCGCCGGCCGGGTGCCGACGCCGCGCGGCTACCGCCTCTTCGTGGACACCATGCTGTCGGTGCGTCCGCTCGACGACGTGGACCTCGCACGCATGATCAGCGGCGAGATCCAGGGGCAGCGCCAGGCCCACCAGATGGAGCCGCACCGGACCGCGGCGTCTGCGGCCCAGGTGCTGTCCAACCTGTCGCAGTTCGCGGGTATCGTCATGACGCCGCGCCGCTCGCAGGCGTTCAAGCAGATCGAATTCATCCGCCTGTCGGACGATCGCGTCCTGCTGATCGTGGTGACGCCCGAGGGCGATGTGCAGAACCGCATCCTGCAGACCGATATCCAGTATTCGCCATCCCAGCTGGTGGAGGCGGCGAATTTCCTCAATGCCCACTACGCCGGCATGCGCTTCGACGACGTGCGCGACCATCTGCGCGGCGAACTCAATGCCCTGCGCGCCGACATGAGCACGCTCATGCAGGCCGCAGTGGAGGCCGGCAGCCGCGCGGTGTCCGACAGCGACGACGAGGTGGTCATCTCCGGCGAACGCAACCTGCTCGGCGTGGAAGACCTGTCCTCCAGCATGGACAAACTGCGCCGCCTGTTCGACGTGTTCGAGCGCAAGACCGGTCTGCTGCAGCTGCTCGACGTCTCCAGCAAGGCCGAGGGCGTGCAGATCTTCATCGGCGGCGAAAGCGCGCTGGTGCCGCACGAGGACATGGCGATCATCACCGCGCCGTATGAGGTCGATGGCCAGATCGTCGGCACGCTCGGCGTCATCGGCCCCACGCGCATGGCCTACGAGCGCGTGATTCCGATCGTCGATATCACGGCGCGGCTGCTCAGCAGCGCCCTCAGCCACCCGTAGAACACGCTGAAGAATATGCGGCGTGGGCGCGTACTTTGCGTCTGCCCTGTCTGTGGCCCCACGGTCGCACCAGAACGGCTGCCCTTCAGGTCGAGCGCGGTTCTTCGGCGGTGCTTCCGGTGGATCACGGGCTAGAATAACGGTTTGACTGAACCAGGAATCCGGACGCGCATGCCGTTTCTTCCCGAACCGCCATTCCAGCACGGCCAGGCCAGCAAGACCGCGGTCCTGCTGATCAATCTGGGGACGCCCGACGCGCCCACGCCGCAGGCGGTCCGTCGCTACCTCAAGCAGTTCCTCTCGGATCCGCGCGTGGTGGAAATTCCGCGCGCGCTCTGGTCGGTGATTCTCAATGTGATCATCCTGCCGTTCCGCTCGCGCGCCTCGGCAGAAAAATATGAAAGCGTCTGGCTGCGCGAAGCGAATATGACCGGCTCGCCCCTGCTGGTGCATACCGAGCGCCAGGCGCACGCGCTGCAGCAGCATCTGACGGCAGCAGGGCATGAAGTGACCGTGGCCTGCGCCATGCGTTACGGCAATCCGTCGATTCCCTCCGTGATCCACGCGCTGCGCCGCCAGGGGGCGGAGCGGATCCTCGTGCTGCCGCTCTATCCGCAATATTCGGGCACCACCACGGCCACGGCTTTCGATGCCGTGACTGAAGTGTTCAGCGCCATGCGCAACCAGCCGGAACTGCGGGCCGTCAAGCATTTCCACGATCATCCGGGCTACATCGAGGCGTTGCGCGAGCGCGTGCTCGAGTACTGGAAGCGGCATGGCCGGCCTGACTTCGGTGCGGGCGGCAAGCTCCTGCTGTCATTCCACGGCGTGCCGCGCCGCACGCTGGAACTGGGCGACCCTTACCACTGCGAATGCCTGAAAACCGGCCGCCTGCTGGGCGAAGCGCTCGGTTTGGAGCCAGGCCAGTATCTCGTTACGTTCCAGTCACGCTTCGGCAAGGCCGAGTGGCTGCAACCCTATACCGCACCGACCCTGGTTGAATTGGGACGTGTCGGGACAGGCCGGGTCGATGTGTTCTGCCCGGGTTTCGTGGCCGATTGCCTGGAAACGCTCGAGGAGATCGCCATGGAAGGGCGCGAGGAATTCCGCCATGCGGGCGGTGGCGACTTCCATTTCATTCCGTGCCTGAACGACACGCCGGCCTGGATTTCGGCGCTGGCCGACCTGACGCTGATGCACCTGCAGGGCTGGCCGTTGTCCGAGCCGCATCCGCATGCCCTGGAAGCGCAGCGCAGCCGTGCCCAGGCGCGCGGTGCGGCTGCCTGACCATGCAGATCGGCACCAACCCCGAAAACAGCTTGCGTATCGACAAGTGGCTGTGGTGCGCGCGCTTTTTCAAGACGCGGTCGCTCGCCACCGAAGCTGTCGACAAGGGACATGTGCAGTTGAACGGCCAGGCCTGCAAGCCGGCCAAGGACGTGCATCCGGGCGATCGTCTGGTGATCGTGGCGCACCAGCAGCGCTGGGAGATCGAAGTACTGGGAATCCCGGCCGCGCGTGGTTCTGCACCGGTGGCCCAGACGCTGTATCAGGAAAGCGAAGCCAGTCGGGCGGCCCGTGCTGCCGAGACCGAACGGCGCAAGCTGTATCGTGAACCGGCCGAGCAGTTGCAGGGGCGGCCTACCAAGCGCGATCGGCGACGCATCACGCAATTGCGCGACTGAGCCGCGCCCGGCATTACCAAGTGATATTGAGAAGGTGGCGGGCGGCAATCCGACCGACGCCGTATTCCGAATGTTGCAGCGTGACAGTGTCGGACATCACGACTACGATCGTGGCGGTCACCACCACGGTTAGCAGGACAAGCGATAGCAGGGGCAGTTTCATGGCTCGTTTTTTCTGTTGAACTGTCCTGCCCATGTTAAAAAGCGGGCGGTTCCGGCACAACGCACGGCGGGTAAGGGTTGTAAGGGGATGTTTCGGACGTCACTTTTGCTTGTGTCCGGTCCGCCGCATCGTCGGTGTATCGTTCACCCCCATCCTGGCCATATCGCTGCCCCGATCTTCGTGAACGCCGCGCACGCTGGCCGGCTCTTGAAATTCCCGACGCCGTAGCCATCTAGGGTGGCAACGTCATTATTTTTTACGTGTGAATGCCCATGGAAGACCAGAAACCCACCGCTTCTCCCGACGATCAACAGAACGCCGCCGCGGCGGGCGATGCCCAGCAGACTGTGCCGCAGGACGACGGCAACCACGTCGGTTCCGCCCAGGCAGCCGATCTGGCCACGCAGCTCGAAGCGGCCCAGATCAAGGCGCAGGAGCACTATGAAATGTTCCTGCGCGCCAAGGCGGAAGGCGAGAATATCCGCCGCCGCGCCCAGGAGGATGTGGCCAAGGCCCACAAGTTTGCCATCGAGAGTTTCGCGGAATACCTGCTGCCGGTCATGGACAGCCTGCATGCCGCGCTGGCCGATACGTCCGGCGATCTCGCCAAGCTGCATGAAGGTGTCGAATTGACGCAGCGCCAGCTGGTGGCGGCGCTGGAAAAAGGCCGCATCGTCGAGCTGAATCCGGTCGGCGAGAAGTTCGATCCGCACCTGCACCAGGCCATTTCGATGGTGCCCTCCGAGCAGGAGCCCAACACGGTGGTGGCGGTGCTGCAGCGCGGCTATACCATCGCCGAACGCGTCCTGCGTCCGGCACTCGTGACCGTATCCGCGCCGCGCTGATCACTCGACCCGCCTGCCTGCAGGCGGGCCTGCGCCGGCAACCGTGCCCTCTACGGCCGTGCACGCATCCCGTGCCGGCCGTCACGCGCATCGGCTGCGTATCTGGTGTTCAGCGCGAGATGCTGTAGCCGATCCGTACCTGCGAGGCGCGCTTGCGATTGTAGTCCAGCAGGCTTTCCCCATACCCCGTGAAATAGCTCAGGACCAGGTATCCCGCCGTGCCCGGCAGCAACTGGGCCAGTGGATACGACACTTGGGTGTCCGCGCTGTAATGCGAACCCTTCGTCCCCTTGCGCAGCGTGGCGGCCAGCTCCCATGAATCAGGCTTGCCCCAGGCGAGGCGCAGGTCGGCATAGCCACGGTAATCGGCGATATCGCGGTTGTCGGACTTGCTCAGGTAGTAGTACAGCTTGGGCGTGACCGTCGCGTGCCAGCTGTTCAGGTCACCGAGATAGAAGGTGGGTTTGATGAAGACCGTGTTGATACTGCGCGACTCGGTCCCGGAACGGCCATTCGACTCGTGTTCCAGGCCGCCGGCAAAGGCCAGGCGGCTCAGGATGCCCGCCTTCACGCCGGTATCCGGCAGGTAGTAAAACACGCTGGGCCGGTAGTTGGTGTCGTAGAACGGCTTCGATTCCGACGACAGATCCCAGAGCGAGAACTGCGTGTAGCCGAAATACAGGTTGTCGATCGGGCCCTTGGAGGTCGGGGTGGCCGCCTGGAAGATGCGGTACTTGAAGCTGAGCTGGAATTTGGCGTTGGTGCCGCCACGCTGGCCGAAGGCCAGGTACATCGGATCGAAGAATGACAGGCGGCCTTCGTCTTGCAGATCGCTGGCCGCCGGGACATTGGCCGGGGCCGTGGCGACCGGCGTGACCGGCACATGGGCCATGCTGTCCGCGGTATCGTGGCCTGCTTCCTGCCCGGGAACGGTGACCGGTTCGACCGAGGTGTTGCGCGCGGCCGAAGCGGTGTCCGGCGGGGTTTCGGAGGCCCGGTTGGCGGCGCGTACGCCGGCTGTGGTGGCTGGGTCGAGATTCAACGTGACCAGTACCGGGGCGGCATTGAGCGTGGTCGGCTCGATCCGCACGACGCCGCGCAGTGTCGGCGGCAGGATGCCGGTGTAGGCAATCTGCCGATACTCGCCGCGGCGCAGCCGGATTACCGACTGGCCCGCAGTCTGACGACGCATGATGACCTGTACGGGAGCCTGCATGGCGGCTGACGCAGTGATTTCGAGGGTCTCCGGGATGTCATAGGCGCGCACGCCGGCGTCGGCGGTGACCAGGAGGTTGAGGACCAGTGGTTGTGTGCCGTCGACCATGCGCGGGGGGGCCAAGAGTGCTACCGCGGCGTGGGCGGGTGCCGGCGCAGCCAGCGCGAGAGAGGCAGCGGCAAGGGCGGGCAGCGCGTGGCGCAGCAGGCGAGCGCACCGCGCCGGCGGAACGTGATGAACATCGGACATGAAAGTGCTGTTATATGTGCTTTATATAGCACATATTTAACAGATTTGTGATGATGGCTAGAGCCTAGCACGGACTTTCGGCCGCCCGGGGCGACGCGCTCTTCGCAAAAAACGTCAATTTTGCAGGGTAGACCGTAAAAACGGCCTTTTTTCGCCGGAATGCCCTTGAAAACCCTGTTGCCCGGCCACATTTCCGATCCAGACCAATTTTTTGCAACATTTCCGAACAAGATTCAGGAGCACATCACATGGGCAAGATCATCGGTATCGACCTGGGTACCACGAACAGCTGCGTTGCGGTCATGGAAGGCAAGACCCCCAAAGTCATCGAGAACGCCGAGGGTGCCCGTACCACCCCCTCCATCATCGCTTACATGGAAGATGGCGAGATCCTCGTTGGCGCGCCGGCCAAGCGCCAGGCCGTCACCAATCCGCACAACACCCTGTTCGCGGTGAAGCGCCTCATCGGCCGCAAGTTCGACGAAAAAGAAGTGCAGAAAGACATCGGCCTGATGCCGTACAAGATCGTCAAGGCTGACAACGGCGACGCCTGGGTCCAGGTGCGCGACCAGAAGCTCGCGGCCCAGCAGGTCTCCGCCGAAACGCTGCGCAAGATGAAGAAGACGGCCGAGGATTACCTCGGCGAGCCGGTCACGGAAGCCGTGATCACGGTGCCGGCCTACTTCAACGACGCCCAGCGACAGGCCACCAAGGACGCTGGCCGCATCGCCGGCCTCGAAGTCAAGCGCATCATCAACGAGCCGACCGCGGCTGCGCTGGCCTTCGGCATGGACAAGAACGAGAAGGGTGACCGCAAGATTGCCGTGTATGACCTCGGCGGCGGTACCTTTGACGTCTCGATCATCGAAATCGCGGATGTGGATGGCGAAAAGCAGTTCGAAGTGCTGTCGACCAATGGCGACACCTTCCTCGGTGGCGAGGACTTCGACCAGCGCGTGATCGACTACATCATCGGCGAATTCAAGAAAGACCAGGGTGTCGACCTGTCCAAGGACGTGCTTGCCCTGCAGCGCCTGAAGGAAGCTGCCGAAAAGGCCAAGATCGAACTGTCGTCGTCCGCCGCGACCGATATCAACCTGCCGTACATCACGGCCGATGCCTCGGGTCCGAAGCACTTGAACCTGAAGATGACGCGTGCCAAGCTGGAGTCGCTGGTCGACGAACTGATCGAGCGCACCATCGAACCGTGCCGCACGGCCATCAAGGACGCCGGCGTGAAGGTCAGCGACATCGACGACGTGATCCTGGTCGGCGGCATGACGCGCATGCCCAAGGTGCAGGAGAAGGTCAAGGAATTCTTCGGCCGCGAACCGCGCAAGGACGTGAACCCGGATGAAGCGGTCGCCGTCGGCGCCGCGATCCAAGGCTCGGTGCTCTCGGGCGACCGGACCGACGTGCTGCTGCTCGATGTGACCCCGCTGTCGCTGGGCATCGAAACGCTGGGTGGCGTGATGACCAAGATGATCACGAAGAACACCACGATCCCGACCAAGTTCGCGCAAACCTTCTCGACCGCCGAAGACAACCAGCCGGCCGTGACCATCAAGGTCTTCCAGGGCGAGCGCGAGATCGCCTCGGGCAACAAGCTGCTGGGTGAATTCAACCTCGAAGGCATCCCCAGCGCCCCGCGCGGCATGCCGCAGATCGAAGTGTCG
>DATLHT010000096.1:0-8973 GCA_035539795.1 Burkholderiaceae bacterium | reverse complement strand
GACCACCGCCGTCACCGGGATGTCGTGGCGCACCGCCGTCATGATCTCGACCATGCTCATGCCCCAGGCACCGTCGCCGGCATAGGCCACGGCCGGACGGTCGGGCGCCGCGCACTTGGCGCCGATGATGGTGGGCAGGGCATAGCCGCAGTTGCCGAAGCTCATGGGCGCGAAGAAGCTGCGCGGCTCGTCGAAGCGCAGGTAGCTGTTGGCCACGGAGTTGATGTTGCCGATGTCGGTGGAGACCATCACGCGCGGCGGCATGGCCTTTTCCAGCTCGCGCAGCACCTGGCGCGGATGCAGGAACTTGCCGCCTTCCTTCTTGGCTTCTTCGATCATGTCGAGGCTGTACGGATCGCGCTCGTGCGTCCATTCCGTCAGTTCCTTTTCCCATGCATCCTTTTCGGCCTTGATCGTCTTGGCGCGCGCTTCCTTGGTCGCGTCGCAGCCGAGGGTCTTGCCGGCCAGGCGCTTGGTCAGTTCAGCTGCGGTGGCCTTGGCATCGCCATGGATACCGACCGAGATCTTCTTCACCAGACCGAGGTTGGTGTGATCGGCTTCAACCTGGATGATCTTGGCTTCCTTCGGCCAGTAGTCCATGCCGTGCTGCGGCAGCGTACCGAACGGACCCATGCGCGAGCCGAGTGCGATCACCACGTCGGCCTGGGCGATCAGCTTCATCGCGGCCTTCGAACCTTGGTAGCCCAGAGGACCTGCCCACAGCGGGTGGCTTGCCGGGAAGGCGTCATTACGCAGGTAGCCAGTCACGACCGGTGCGCCGAGGCGCTCGGCCAGTGCCTTGCATTCCTCCACGGCATTGCCCATGACCACGCCGCCGCCAGCCAGGATGACCGGGAATTTGGCGGTGGCCAGCAGATCGGCCGCAGCCTGCAGCGACTGCTCGCCGCCGGCGCCGCGCTCGACGCGCATCGGCGTGGGGATCTCGCATTCGATCTCGCCGTAGAAGTAGTCACGCGGAATATTCAGCTGGGTCGGGCCGCACTCTGACATGGCGCGGTCAAAGCAGCGTGCCGTGTATTCGGCCATGCGCTTCGGATTGTTGACGTGGCCCTGGTACTTCGTGAATTCCTGGAACATCGGCAACTGGTTGGCTTCCTGGAAGCCGCCGAGACCCATGCCCATGGTGCCGGTTTCGGGGGTGATGATCACCACCGGGCTGTGCGCCCAGTAGGCAGCAGCGATGGCGGTCACACAGTTACTGATGCCGGGGCCATTCTGGCCGATGGTCACGCCGTGGCGGCCGCTGGCGCGGGCGTAGCCATCAGCCATGTGGGCTGCACCTTGTTCATGCACCACCGGGATCAGACGGATGCCGGCCGGAGCAAAAATGTCCATGGCGTCCATGAAGGCCGAGCCCATGATGCCGAACATTTCGGTCACGCCATTGGCGACCATCGTTTCGACGAAGGCTTCGGACGGGGTCATCTTTTGCACGCCTTTAACGACGCTGCGATTCTTGGGATCGGACATCTCGTATCTCCTAGGTGGAATTACTCACGAATCCGGAACATTGAGTACCGGTAATCGGGATTGGTTAGAACTTTAGGTCCTTCCTTGTAAAAGGTCAACATGAAAATACAAAAAAACGATACATATCGTCTAATTTTTTGCACCACAGCAAAGTGACGGATATGCGACCCAAGCGGGAAGAGTGGCACGCCCCCGACCGTTCAATATAGGCGGCATGGCTGACAGCGGCGAGCGCCACCCTGTTGGCCGTTCTCCCCACACCCTGTGCCGCGAACGGCCGCGCGCGGCTTAGCGGCAGCCGCCCTCCACGCCCGCGCCGCACTGGTCATGCGACGCCGCCTGGCGCAGAATATGCGTGCTGCTGGAAGCCGCCTGTGCATGACGCCTGGCGGTTCCGACGAACCCATCCCGCCAGACCACCTGTCTGGTCCTTTATTTCTGAGAGGATTGCCCTGCCATGTCGACGTCCCAGACTCCGCAACAGACCATTGCCGCCGCGCTCAGGGTCACGGCGGATTTTCATCCGGAACAGGAAATCGAACGGCGCGTCGCTTTTCTCACCGACTATATGGTGCGGGCCGGGATGCGCGCCTATGTCCTCGGCATCAGCGGCGGCGTGGATTCGCTGACTGCGGGTTGTCTCGCCCAGCGCGCGGTGGAGCGCGCCCGCAGCCAGGGCCACGACGCCACGTTCTATGCCATGCGCCTGCCCTATGGCGTGCAGAAAGACGAAGCCGAGGCGCAGCAGTGCCTCGAGGTGATCCGCCCGGACCGTATCGTCACCGTCAATATCAAGCCGGCGGCCGATGGCATGCTGGCTGCGCTGAAGCAGGCGGACGTGGCCTTCCGCGACGACAAGCACGAGGATTTCGTGATGGGCAATATCAAGGCGCGCCAGCGCATGATCGCCCAGTATGGCGTCGCCGGCGCACACCATGGGCTGGTAATCGGGACTGACCATGCGGCTGAGGCACTGATGGGCTTTTTTACCAAGCACGGCGATGGCGCGGCCGACCTGACCCCGCTCACGGGCCTCAACAAACGACGCGTGCGCAAACTGGCGCAACTGATGGGCGCGCCGGATGCATTGGTATACAAGGTGCCGACCGCCGACCTCGAGGCCCTCGCCCCGCTGAAGCCGGACGAAGACGCTTTTGGTGTGACGTACGAACAGATCGATGATTTCCTCGAATGCAAGCCGGTGGATCCGCAGGCCATGGAAATCATCCTGCGCACCTACCGCAACTCGGCGCACAAGCGCAGCCTGCCGGCAGAGCCAGTCTAGGACGTATCCGCGGGTGGGAAGCCTGCACGGGGCGGCGGCGGACTCAACCGGCGCTCCGTCAGGAAAGCCGGTGACGGAATAGCCAGGCTGCCAGGGGCAGCGTAATGGCGCCAATTATCAGCAACGGCACAAAGTCCGGCGCGACATCAGCCAGTCCAGCGCCTTCCAGGTAGACGCGCCTGACGATACGGGTTCCGAAACGCAGCGGATTAACGTAGGTGGCGATCTGCAATACCTCGGGCATGTTCCGTATTGGCGTGATCAGACCAGACAGCATCGTCAGCGGCATGATGAGCAGTGAGATGTACAGCATGGCCTGCTGCATGTTCAGAGACAGCGCAGAAATCGACAGCCCGATCCCAACCGCCGCGCCCGTGAACACCAGCAGTCCCAGATACAGCAGTCCCACCGAGCCATTCATCGGGATCTGGAACCAGAATCGGATGATCAGAAAAATGAGGGTGGACTGCAGCATCCCGACCAGAATCGCCGGAATGGCTTTGCCGATCATGATCTGCAGCGGCGTCAGAGGCGTGATCAGCAACTGGTCGAACGTCCCATGCTCACGCTCGCGGGCCACCGACAGCGCCGCGATCAGCAATGTCTGCAACATGCTAAGCGTGCCGATGAGCGCGGGCATGAGGTTCCAGCGCGACTCGAGATTCGGATTGAACCAGGCACGTCGCTCGACGCTGACCCCTGGCGTGCCCCCGGCCAGCGAGGCGTTGTAGCTGGCCACGATGGCGCCGAGATGGCGCGCGGCGGCGCTGGCGGTCGAGGAATTGCGGCCGTCGAGGATCACCTGCAGAGGGGCGCGCGCACCGGCATTGAGACGCTGCTCGAAATCAGCCGGCACGCTGAGCACGAGCAAGGCCCGATTCTCGTCAATCACCTGGGCAATCTGCGTCGACGAGTGCAGCGTGGCAATGCGGTTGAACACGCCCGTACCGTCCAGCCGGGCCAACAACTCGGTGGAGGCGGCCCCGCGGCTCTGATCCAGGACTGCATACGGCACATGGGTCAGATCGAACGTGGCACCGTACCCGAACAACATTGACTGCATGAGCACGGGGACGAACAGGATCGCGCGACTGGATGGTTCCTTCAGCAACGTCAGGATCTCTTTGCGGATCAATGCCCCGATCCGGGCGATGCTGGAAATGAGCGCGATCATGGCTTCACTCCAGCGTCTTGCGTACCGTGGCACGCGCAGCGTAGGTCAGCACAACGGCGTACAGGCTCAGTACACCCGTACTGCGCAAGATGGTGGGCCAGTAGTCCCCTGCCAGGAAAAGGGTTTTGATCAGCACCATGAAATGTGTGGCGGGAAGCAACTGACTGACGACCTGGATGACGAGCGGCACGTTGCGCAGATCGAATACGAATCCGGACAGCATCAGCGCGGGCATGAAGCTGACCAGGGAGGCCATCTGGCCTGCATGGAACTGATTGCGCATGGCACCCGAGAGGAACAGGCCAAGCAGCAGCGAAACCGTGAGGTACAGCATCGAAGACGCGACGATCAGCACGAGCGAGCCCCGCATGGGCACATGGAAGAGAAAATGTGCCGCAAGCAGGCACATCGTCAGATCGATCGCACCCACCAGCAGGTACGGGACGATCTTCGCGAGGACGATCTCCATGGGCCGCACCGGCGTGACAAACAGCGACTCCAGCGTACCGCGTTCCCATTCCCGGGCGATCAGCAACGACGTCAACAAGGCGCCGATCAGCGTGAGTACCAGCACGATCAGCCCCGGCACAAGATACCAGCGGCTCTCACCTGCTTCGTTGAACCACATCCGCTGCACGATTTCCACGCTGCCCGCAAACGGCATCGGGTTGCCAGCGCGGTCGGCTTGCTTCTGAACCTGGGCAGCAACCGCGCCAACCACATAGCCTTCGACGGTGGCGGCCGACGTCGAATCCACGCCATTGAGCAACAGCTGAATCCGGCCCTCACCAGCATTGACGCGACGCGAAAAATCGACGGGGATGCGCACGATCGCGTCTACCTTGCCCGCCCGCATCAAGTCATTCGCCTCGGCCATGCTGTCCACCCGGACAGGCGCGAGATAACGCGAGCCATCCAGGTTCTCGGCCACCATGCGCGCAGTCGGCGAGCGGTCTTCCAGCACCACTGCGACGGGCGCATGTTCGACATCGAACGACAAACCGTATCCGAACAGCAGGATCAGCCCCAGCGGCAACAGCAGGCCGACTGCCAGATTGCTCTTGTCGCGCATCATCTGGCGCATTTCCTTGCGCAGCAGGGCAAGAAAGCGGCGCACAGTACCAGTGTTGCGCACTGATGGTCGGGGAGTCATGCTCCGCTCTCCATAGCTCCGCTACGGCTGCCCGGCAATGGCGCGCGGCGGCTCTGCTCGACGACGGCGATGAAGGCATGATTCATGTCGAAGCTTGCGGCGTCACCAGCCTGCGCACGGACCGCCTGCGGCGTGCCCAAGGCGAGCATCGTGCCGGCATCCTGGATGGCGATCCGGTCGCAGTACTCGGCTTCCTCCATGAAATGGGTGGTGATGATGACCGTCACCCCGTTCTGTGCCAGGGCCGTAATGGTGCGCCAGAAAGCGCGGCGAGCCAGTGGATCGATACCACTGGTGGGTTCATCGAGAAACAGGATTTCCGGATGATGCAGCAGGCTGGCCGCCATCGCCAGGCGCTGCCTGTAGCCGACGGGCAGATCACCGCTGACCGCGGAGGGTGGCAATCCGAACTGCCGGATCACCGTTGCGACCCGCTCGCGCAGATCGATCCCGCGCAAACCATAGGCGCCGCCAAAAAACTCGAGGTTCTCGCGGACCGAGAGATTTCCGTATAGCGCAAATTTCTGCGAGACATACCCGATATGCGCACGGGCCTGCGCGCGTGCCGTGCGCAGGTTCACACCCGCCACCTGGAGGTGGCCGCTGGTGACGGGCAAGAGCCCGCAGAGCATGCGGAAGGTCGTTGTCTTGCCGGCTCCGTTCGGCCCGAGCAGGCCAAAGATCTCGCCCCGCATCACGTCAAATGACGTTTGTGCCACCGCCGTAAAGTCGCCAAATTTGCGGACTACATCGCGCACCACGATGACCGGCCCGTCTCCTGTCACCGAGTCAGCCACCTGCAGTATGGTAGGTGACGGCGCCGCGAGATCGTCGCCATGCCGATGCTGGCGCAACATCATCATGAAGGCGTCTTCCAGTGTTTCCTGGCGAGGCTGCGGCGTAAGCCCATCAAGCAACTGCGCCCAGGGCCCGGCCTCGCCCCCCGGTTGGCGGATGAAATGCACCGCGCCACCTCTTGGCACGGCATCCACAACCAGCGCCTCGGCGTCGATCAGCCGTGCCTGCAGATCACGGGCTGGCGTGCCGGGAGGCGGTACAACGAGGAATGTCAGGCCACGCGCCTGCACGGCCAGCTGGGCTGGCGCACCCTGCGCCAGGAGCGTGCCCTGGTTCATCACGAATACCTGCGCACAGCGCTCCGCCTCATCCATATAGGCTGTGCTGACGATCACGCTCAGATGCTCGGCATCCACCAGTTGCTGCAAGATCCTCCATAGCTCTCGGCGCGACAGCGGATCCACGCCAGCGCTGGGCTCATCGAGCAGCAATAGCATGGGTGAACGCACCAGGGTACAGGCCAGACCCAGCTTCTGCTTCATACCGCCGGACAGCTTGCCGGCCGGCCGATCGACAAAGCGCGTCAAATCGGTCATCTCCAGAAGCCGCGCAAAACGTTCCCGGCGCAAATCCGGCGAGACGCCATGCAGGTCGGCATAAAGATCGAGATTCTCCTGGACGCTCAGATCCTCGTAGAGGCCAAAGCGCTGCGGCATGTAACTGATAAGATCCTGTACCGCCTGCGGACTGTGGGCGACATCCATGCCAAGAACTTGAAGGCTTCCGCTGTCCGGCTTGAGCAGCCCGGCCATCATGCGCAACAGCGTTGTCTTGCCGGCGCCGTCTGGACCAACGAGCGCAGTCAATGCCGCGGGCTGGACACCGAACGAGAGCCCATCGACTGCATGCAGCGGCTCGCCATCGGGCGAGACGAATGTCTTGCGCACCTGCCGGGCAAGCACTACGGTGTCGGGCGTATCGGCTGTCCCGTCGCCGTTCGTGCGCATCGCTCTACCCGCCGGTGACAAGACGTACCGTGGCTGGCTGACCGAGCCGTAGTTGATCGCTCCGGTCCTCGACCCGCACGCGTACTTCGTAGACAAGACTGGTACGCAGTTCTTCGGTCTGGACCGACTTTGGCGTGAACTCCGCAACCGATGAGATGTAGCCGACTTTGCCGTCGATGGGCGTATCCGGTGCGCTGTCGGTCGTCACACGGGCAGCCATGCCCGGTTTGACGCGACCAAGATTCGGTTCGCTGACATAGACGCGTATCCATTTCGGTTGCGTCAAGGCCAGTGCGAATGCCGGCTTTTGCGGTGTGGCCATGTCGCCAGGCTCCAGCAGGCGCGAGCGTACGATGGCATCGGCGGGCGCAAGCAGCGTGCCTTGCGCGATCTGGTGCCGAAGCAGTGCCAGTTGCGCCTGGGATGCCTTGAGTTGCGCCTCCGCGCCAGCCACTTCTTCCTCACGCGGGCCAAGTTCAGTCAAGCGCAGGGCCTCCTGCCGTTCCGCGACCGTGGCCTGCGCAACCAGCCAGATGCTCCGGGCCCGATCCACATCCTGGGCACTGATGCCGCGCCCCTGTGTGCTGACAGCCACTTCGTTCAGGCGGGAATAATCCTGGCGAGCCCGCGCCGCATCGGCCTGCGCGGCCACCAGGCGGCTCCGGGCCTGGGCAATCTCCTGGGGACGGGATCCATTGCGAAGTCGCTTGAGGGTCTGCTGCTGCACGTCGATCTCTGCCTGGGCCTGTTCGGCCTGCAACGCCAGCGTGCGCGTATCCAGTATGCCGAGCACGGCACCCGCCTTGACGCTGTCTCCCTCGTCGGCACGCAGTTCGGTCACCCGACCGCTACCGTCGAAGGCCAGCGCGATCTGCCGGATGTCCACGTTGCCATGGAGCACCAGTTCACCCGCAGCTGGACGGTGGCGGTTCTGCCACCAGATGCCGGCCGCGAGCGCCAGGCCGGCAATCACGACAAGGGGAATCAAAAGCCGCTTCATGGTCGCTATCCCACGGATCGAAGATGATGCATCGAATCAGAAGCACAGCCAATACTAAATCAAATCCATAGCCCGATGCCGCCCCGCCGCGGCACACCGGCGCGATCTGTCTGCTTCGGTGTCGGAGCCACGCTGCATGACGCATGTCCTCACGGCAGGATGGGCCTGCTCGTCACGTAGCCCGCTGGTGGTGACGCCACGCTATCGCAAAAAAAAAGCCGGGACATGCCCGGCGTTCTTGTGATTGATGCGCGCGCTCAGAGAAAGCGGTCGAGCAGCTTGCGGCTGCTGCGGTCAAGCGCCGCGAAGTCGCGAATCAGGTACTGCACCCCATGACTATCGGCGATCAACAGCATCGGCGCGGCGAGACGGCGGATATCCTCCTCGCCCTTCAGGGTGAATGCGGTCGGACCGCGGTCGGTATCGACTTCCCAGACACTCGGCGTCGTAAAGCTGGACACCGAGCGGATCCGCTGGATCTGCGGCATGAACTCACGGCTTGCCAGTTCCTCGGCCACCACCTGACGTGCATCGGCCTCGAGATCCGCCAGCTGTGCGATCCAAACCAGTTCCTTGCCATCCGTGCCGACCAGTGCAATGCCTCGATCCGGCGCACTGATCGGGAATGCACGCACCGGCGCAACGCCTTCATGGCGCGTGCCATCGGCAAACGTCAGTTGCAGCTTGCCGGACGGGGTGCGGGCCAGGGTAAATGCCTGCGAAGCGTGCGTGCTCATGCCAGTTCCTCCTCGCCAAGAGCATCCTGTTCATGCGCCTGATCCTGCTCGGCCTGGCGCGCCTGCGCCTGGTAAAGGCGGTAGTAGGCACCTTGTCGTGCCATCAGTTCATCATGCCCGCCGATCTCGACCACCTGCCCACGATCGAGCACCACCAGCCGGTCGGCCTTGCGCAACGTGCTGAGGCGGTGCGCCACGGCGATGGTGGTGCGGCCGCGCACGAGGTTGTCGAGCGCTTTCTGGATTTCTTTCTCGGTGGTGGTATCGACCGAGGACGTGGCCTCGTCGAGAATGAGGATGTGCGGGTCGATCAGCAGCGCGCGCGCAA
>DATLHT010000095.1:0-9601 GCA_035539795.1 Burkholderiaceae bacterium | reverse complement strand
GTTCGCCTGCGCTATTGGCGCGGCGGCCTCGGCCGCGCGATGGGCCGGACAGCATGCCGCTGTCGCTGGAGAACGAGCCCATCGAAGTCTGCATCGGATCGGGTTGACCGCGACCGCGATTCTCGGCGCGGGGTCCGCGCCCTGGCTTGCCGCCCCTGCCGCCGTGCGGCTTGGCCAGCAGGTCTGACGCCACCATGACGGCGTTGTCGATGACCTTGCCTGTTCGACGTTGGGATGCACCACCACCCTTTGGTGGCTGCGCACGCCCGCCCGCGGACTTGCCCTGCGGGCCACCGCTTTTGCGACCGTCAGTGCCACCTGGCGCTTTCAGGCCAACTGCCTGCATGACGGCACGCACGTCCTCCGGCTTCAACTCCTCCCAGCGGCCGCGCTTGAGGCCGCGTGGCAGCAAAAACTGGCCATAGCGCGTGCGGATCAGTCGCGACACAGTCAAGCCGACCGCCTCGAACATCCTGCGCACCTCGCGATTGCGGCCTTCTGTAAGCGCCACGTGGTACCAGTGGTTGCTGCCCTCGCCACCGCCATCCGCGATCCGCAGGAAATTCGCCGGTCCGTCATCAAGTTCAATGCCATGCAGCAGCTTCTGGCGATCCGACTCCTGCAACTCGCCGAGGGTGCGCACCGCGTACTCGCGCTCCACACCATAGCGCGGATGCATGAAGCGGTTGGCCAGGTCACCGGAGGTTGTGAAGATCAGCAGACCTTCGGTGTTGAAGTCGAGCCGTCCCACTGCTATCCATTTTCCGGATTTGATGCGGGGCAGGTTCTCGAATACCGTCGCACGCTTTTCCGGGTCGGACTGGCTGACGATTTCGCCTGCGGGCTTGTGATATAGCAATACCCGCGGCGGCTTGGTGGCGACCTTGCGATGCACAGGCTTGCCATTCACGCGCACCTGGTCGGCCGGCAGGATGCGCTGGCCGATATGTGCTGGCAGTCCGTTGACGGATACCCGCCCCTGCAGGATCAGCTCTTCCATGTCGCGACGAGAACCCATGCCGATCTCGGCAAGGATCTTGTGGAGCTTGGGAGCATCGTCTTCGGCCGTCAGTTCACGGCCCTTTTTTCGGGCTTCGCGTTGTGGATCACCAGGTGACGCGTCGCCAAACTGATCGTATTCGCCAGACACGACATAGCGGAACAAGTCATCTCCCACCGTACCGGCCAGCGGACGGTTGGCGATATCGCTCTCCGGAGGGCGTTTCTGTGCTGCAGGCTGACGCTTCTGCTGATCGCGTTCGCTCTGTTGGCGCCCGCGGCCGCCAGCTTTCTGTCCTTTTCCAGCTGCAGGCTTGCCTGACCGCATCGGACCTGCCTGCTTCTGCCTGACCGTAGCACCGGTATCACCCACCGCTTCCGCCCCGGCTTCTCCCTGGCTCTCCGCCCGATTTGCCCGTGCGGTCTGCCGCCGGCCCGCGACGAGATTGCGGGGACCACGACGCAACCCCTTGCGACGCGGGGCTTCACCGCCCTCTGCGATCGGGTTGCCCGGCGCTATGCCGGCGTCGTCGTTACTGACCTTGGGCGTATCGGCCATGCGGGTATCCTGCTGATGTTGATCTGGCACGTTAGTGATCTGGTTGATTATTGTTGCGGCGCGCCTGTTCGTCGGCGTCCGTGCTACCGTCCGCATCTGCTTCCGGCTCATTGGAGGGAGGATCGGCTACCACATCGGTTGGCGCCATCATATCGACGGGAGCAGCATGCTGCGCCGGCGGGTCTTCGTCGTCTTCGTCGTCTTCGTCGTCTTCGTCGTCTTCGTCAGCTTCGTCAGCTTCGTCAGCTTCGTCAGCTTGGATCACTCCGGCCTCGGCGGTACCTGTGGCAGTGGTGCTCTCGATGTTCGCAGCATCCACGGCGTCAGTATCTGATGGCATCGTGACATCCTTCTCGGCGTCCACTGATACATCATTGGCCGCGGGATCCACACCGGTGGCTTCCGGCGCGAAATCCATGCTTTCCTGGCTGGCCATCATGGCGGCGAGTTGCGCCTGACCATCTTGTAGTTGCGGCAGCTCATCCAGTGAGCGCAACCCCAGGTCATCCAGGAAAGACTTGGTAGTGGCGTACAGACCCGGCCGACCGGGCACGTCGCGATGGCCGATGACCTCGATCCAGTCACGATCTTCAAGCTGCTTGATGATCTGCGTGTTGACAGTGACCCCGCGGATTTCCTCGATATCACCGCGCGTCACAGGCTGGCGGTAGGCGATGATCGCCAGCGTCTCCATCACGGCTCGCGAATACTTCGGCGGCTTCTCCGGGTTCAGGCGATCCAGGTATTCCCGCAGATCCGGTCGACTCTGGAAGCGCCAGCCGCTCGCCAGAGCCACCAGTTCGACCCCGCGCCCTTCCCAATCGAGCCGGAGCTCTTCCAGTAGGACACGAATCGTATCCGCGCCAACTTCTTCGGCAAACAGCTTACGCAGGTCATTAACACGCAAGGGCTCCTGCGCGCAGATCAGCGCCGTCTCGAGGACGATTTTCGCCTCATGAGTATTCATGTAGGTGTGCGGTCAGTTTTGGTCTGGCAGCCGGGGGGCCCGGGCGCCCAGGATTCTTGGGTTCAATCTGGCGAAACGGGGTCGCCGGTTCGCAGCCAGCAGCCGGGAAAGTGCAGAGACCGTCAGAACGACAGACTGCAACAGTCACGACTTCGGAAAACGGGATTACACGGTCTGCCTGGTGTCGCCACCGATTGCCCCCCACAGGAACCATGCGGGAAACATGTGTGTACGGGGCTGGCTTCCGTTGAATCAGGGCCTTCGGTCCTTGCACCGGGCCATCTGAGTACTGCTTTTCCCGGATTGTAGGCGAATTCCGCGATCGGCTGCAACACGTCTGCAACAGGATCGTCCCTGACACCGACACACCGTCGCTAGAAAGTCACGCAAAAGCCCTGTGCCAGCAACGCATCTGGCAAGTGCACCGCCCGGTACAGCCCCAGGAGCCCGAAGCCGGTGACGGCCAACGCCAGCGTGCTACGCACGGCAGGTCGGCGAACCCAGTGCCGCAGCCAGCCCGCACCTCCCGAGAGTAGCAGGAGATTGGGCAGTGTGCCTGCACCAAATGCCAGCATCACCAGTGCACTGCCGAGCGGGTTGCCGGCCAGCAACGCCAGCGCTAGTGCACCATACACCATGCCACACGGGATCAGCCCCCAGCCCAGCCCCGCGACATAGCGCTGCAGCACCGGCCGCCCGGCCAGCCAGCGGCCGAACGTGGCGTGTCCGGGCAACGTGCGCACGAGCCGCCCCAGCCACAGGCCCATCCGCCCGGCCCAGCCGGTGCGGTCGCGGGTGCCAGGGAGCATCAGCAGCAGGCCGTAGCCGATCATCCAGAAGCTGCCTGCCGCGAACAGCCAGCGCTGGACCGGCAGCCACGATTGCTGCCAGACCAGCATCCCGACCGCGCCCAGCAGGCCGCCCAGCAAGGCGTAGGTGGTCAGGCGGCCGAGGTGCATGACCCACTGCTCTAGCCACAGCTGCCCCGGCCGCGCGTGGCGCAATGGCAACGCCATGCGGTCTTCGGCCAGCACTGCCACGCCGCCGCACATGGCGGCACAATGCACGCCACCAAGCAGGGCCATCACGAACGCGCTAAAGAGGATCCCCGCTGTCATGCTGACATCACCCACTTCCAGACGGTACGAGGTACAATCGCCGCGTTGATGTGTTTAAGGCAGGTTTTGCCGTGCTTATTCGAACGCCCGTCGCCGAAAACGGTACCCGCTGCTCGACCTGCGCCCTGGGTCAGATCTGCCTGCCTGTCGGCATTGCTGCCGAGGACGCGGCCAGAATGGATGCGTTGGTTAGCGAACGCGTGCGCATTCCCCGTGGCAAGCTGCTGTACCGCCAGGGCGACCCGCTGACCACGGTCTACGGCGTACGCTTCGGCACCCTGAAGACTGTCCTGACGCTGCAGGATGGCCGCAGCCAGATCACCGGCTTCCACCTGCCGGGCGAAATCGTCGGCCTCGACGGCCTCGGCAAGATGGCCCACGTTTCGGACGCCATCGCACTTGAAGACAGCGAAGCCTGTGTCCTGCGTTTCGATGAACTCCAGGAACTGGCACGCGAACTCCCGTCCCTGCAGATGCAGATCATGCGCCTGATGAGCAACGAAATCTCGCGCGACCATGACATGCTGGTGATGCTCGGCGCCATGCGCGCCGAAGAGCGGCTGGCGGCCTTTCTGTTGAACCTGTCGCAACGCATGTCCACGCGCGGATATTCCGCCACGGAATTCCTCCTCCGCATGAGCCGCGAGGAAATCGGCAGCTACCTCGGCCTGAAGCTGGAAACGGTCAGCCGGCTGTTCTCGCGCTTCGCCGAATCCGGCTTCATCCAGGTCAAGCAGCGTCAGGTCAAGCTGGTCGACATGGACGCCCTGCGCCAGCTTGTCGGCTCGCGCTGCTGAGCGGTCACCGGGCACACAGCACAGCGCTCCGTCCGGACTAGCGACGCAGATCATCTTGCGCCGGCTCCATCAGCGGGTCCCGCAATCCGGTGATGACATAGGCCGTGAGCAGTCCAGACATCGTGCACATTGCCCACAACATGAAGAACCCGATGGTGTAGGCTGCCATGCGCGATAGCCCAACATCCACACCGAAGACCTGAATGTCGTCCGGATTGAACATGGAAAACAGGAGGCCCTCCGCCAGCCCGGCGACCAGGAACGCCGGCCACAGCACCGCCAGCAGGATCCGCACCGTCATGGCCGCTCCCGGTTGGCCGGCGCAGCAGTCGCCTGGACACGCTCCACCTTGAGCCCCTGCTTGCTGACGCCCTGGACGATTTCCTTGTCGGCGCCCGACACGGCCAGCCAGATGGTCACGCCACAGGCCACCATCGCGACGGCCGGCCCGGCCATCAGCAGCCAGGGCCAGGGTTCCTTCCACCACACCTTGCTTTCAGTCGCAGCTTTCATGTCGCGCTCCTCTGATCGCGGTTCCGGTCGCGGTACATGACCGCGCTTCCTGACGCGTTTCCTGATTATCTTGGCACAATAAAACTCGACGCCTCGCGCACCTCGGCGCCGCCATCCGGCTGTATGGAGGCGATGCGGAAATGGATCGCGTGCGTACCCGGCTCGGCGGCATCCATCGGCAACCGCAGGCGCACCGGCAGCAGCAGATTCGATGCTGCCGCCACGACCACCACACCCTCCGTCTCCGTCGGCAGACCGCGCACCTGCAGTGCCGGCAGGCCTTCCGCGGTGATGCGCAGTGGCATCGGCGACTCGGTGGTATTGATCAGTTGCAGGCGGTAGACGTTCTCGATCATGCCGCCCTCCACTTCTCGCGCCAGCGCGCCACGGTCACGCATCACGTCGACCTTGAGCGGCGAGCGCATTGCCAATGCCGTAAAGAAAGCCCCTACCAGCACAATCCACAACACACTGTAGATCAGGATGCGTGGTCGCTTGATATGACGCCGCGCCTCTGCAGAGGTCAGGCGCTCCTCGATGGCACGCTCCGATGTGTAGCGGATCAGGCCGCGCGGATACATCATCTTATCCATCACCTGGTCGCACGCGTCGATGCACGCGCCGCAGCCAATGCATTCGTACTGCAAGCCATCGCGGATATCGATGCCGGTCGGGCAAACCTGTACACAGATGCTGCAGTCGACGCAATCGCCCAGGCCTGCCTTCCGGTGATCCTCACGCTTGGAGCGCTTGCCGCGCGGATCGCCGCGCACCGGATCATATGTCACCACAAGCGTATCGTGATCGACCATCACGCTCTGGAAACGCGCATACGGACACATGTACTTGCACACCTGCTCCCGCAGGAATCCGGCGTTACCCCATGTGGCAAAACCATAGAAGAACATCCAGAAGGCTTCCCAAGGACCCAGGCTAAAGGTCAGAACGCCATGTCCCAAGTCACGGATCGGCGTGAAGTAACCGACGAAGGTAAAGCCGGTCCACAGGGCGATGGCCCCCCAGGCCAGATGCTTGGCCGTCTTCAACCGCAGCTTGCGCAGCGACCAGGGGTCGCTGTCGAGGCGGATGCGCGCAAAGCGATCGCCCTCGATCTTGCGCTCGATCCACATGAAGATCTCGGTATAGACCGTTTGCGGACATGCGTAGCCGCAGAACAGCCGTCCGGCCAGCGCCGTGAACAGGAACAGCGACAAAGCGGAGATCACCAGCAGGACGGTCAGAAAGATGATGTCCTGCGGCCACATCACCAATCCAAAGATATGGAATTTGCGTCCGACGAGATCAAAAAGCACGGCCTGCCGGCCGTTCCATGACATCCAGGGCAGTCCATAGAACAGCAACTGAGTCAGCAGCACCGTCCATATGCGCCAACGGGCAAACACTCCGGACACGGCGCGCGGGTAGATCTTGCGTCGAACCTCATACAACGCCGCCTCCACGCTCTCTGGCTGCGTAGATGATGTGGGCTGCATGGGCTGCCAGTCCGGAGGTGCCGGGGTACTCATATCCGTTCCTTATTGCATTCCGTCACGCTGCGCCGCGTACCCACCGGAGCAACACGCTCCGGCAGGCGCACGTACAGACCTAGCGTGCCGCACCATTCGACAGACCCCAGACATAGGCGCTGATCATGCGCACCTTTTCCGGCGTCAGGATTTCTTCGTGGGCGGGCATCATGTTGTTGCGGCCTTTGAGGATGGTCTCCACGATCGTTCGCTCCGAACTGCCATACAGCCAGGTGCGGTCCGACAGATTGGGAGCGCCGAGTGCCTGGTTACCCTTGCCGCCCGCGCCGTGACACGCCACGCAGTTCGCCTTGTACAACGGCTCACCGCGCGCCACACGGATCGGATCGGCGGGTAGCCCTGACAGCGAGCGCACGTACTGCGCGACATCGCCAGCCTTGCTGCCGTCGAGCTGCGCGGCAAACGGCGGCATGATGCCGCTGCGTCCCTTGAGGATCGACTGCGTGATTACGTCAGGCTCGCCGCCATATAGCCAGTCACCATCCGTCAGGTTCGGAAATCCCTTGCTGCCGCCCGCGTCTGAACCGTGGCATTGCGCGCAGTAGTTCAGGAACAGGCGCTGGCCGATTTCGCGGGCCTGGCTGTCCTTGGCGATTGCCGGTACATCCATCTGCATGTATTTCGCATAGAGCGGACGCACGCTGGCTTCGACCTCGGCCTGCTGCTTGGCCAACGCATCGCGCGTGGTGTACTGAAGGGTTCCCTTGTAGGTACCGAGCCCCGGATACAGCACCAGATAGGCCAGGCCGAAGACACACGCCAGAATGAACATCCATGCCCACCACCGTGGTAGAGGATTGTTCAGTTCACGCAGGTCTCCGTCCCAGACGTGGCCAGTGGTATCGTCGACCGAGCCATCCGGCTTGAGCTGCACCGTGGTCTTGCGCTGCGACCACAGCAGCCACAGGCACCATGCGATACCGATCAGGGAAATGGCGGCGATGAAGTATCCCCAGCCTGCGGAAAAAAAGTCGCTCATTGTCAGTATCCTGTCTTGGAATCCTCTGCCTCATCGGGCAGCGCGAACGGCAGCATGGCCGCATCACGGTTGGCCGCCTGGCGGCCTTTCGACCATGCCCAGCAGGCGATGCCTATGAATGTCGCCATCGAAATCACGGTGGCCAGCGCGGAAAGCATGCCCATCATTGCTCCTTCTGCGCACCCAGGCGCATAGGTTTAAGCGCGGTGCCGAGGCCTTGCAGGTAGGCAACCATGGCATCTTCCTCGCTCTTGCCTGCGAGTTGCGCCTTGGCGCCTGCAATCTCTGCATCGGTGTACGGCACGCCGAGGGTACGCAGCGTACGCATGCGCGCTTCGATGTCGTGCGAAGCAACTGGCGTCCGCTCGAGCCATGGGTAGGCTGGCATATTCGACTCAGGCACCACGTCGCGCGGATTGCGCAGGTGGATCCGATGCCAGTCATCCGAATAGCGGCCGCCAACGCGTGCCAGATCAGGACCGGTGCGCTTGGAGCCCCACAGGAACGGCCGGTCGAACACCGACTCACCGGCGACCGAATAGTGGCCATAGCGTTCCGTTTCGGCTTGCAGCGTGCGCACATGCTGCGAGTGGCAGCCCACGCAGCCTTCGCGGATATAGATATCGCGGCCCATCAGGCGCAGCGGCGAATACGGCACCACACCTGGCGTCGGCTGCGTCGTGGAATGCTGGAAGAACAGCGGTACGATCTGTACCAGACCGGCGATACTGACCACGAAGATGGTTGCCAGAATCAGCCAACCGATGTTCTGCTCAAGCGTCTCGTGCGAGAAGAAGCGGCGCTTGCTTTGATTCATGATTCCGCCTCCTGGTTAGTGGCTGGTTGCCGTCGCCGGCAGGGACTGGGGAATGACCGCTTCAAACGCGGGCTTGCCATAGGCCGTGCGGAACACATTCCAGGCCATCAGGAACATGCCGCCCAGGAAGCACAGACCACCTGCCAGACGGATCACGTAGAACGGATAGGTCGCCTTGACCGATTCCACGAAGGTATAGGTCAGCGTGCCATCCGGCTGCACTGCGCGCCACATCAGGCCTTGCATCACGCCGGCAATCCACATTGCGGCGATATACAACACCACGCCGCCGGTCGCGATCCAGAAATGCAGCTCGATGGCACGCGTGCTGTACATCTCCTTCTGGCCGAACAGGCGCGGGACCATGTAGTACAGCGAGCCGATGGTGATCATGGCCACCCAGCCCAGCGCACCGGAGTGCACGTGACCAATGGTCCAGTCGGTATAGTGCGAGAGTCCGTTCACCGTCTTGATCGACATCATCGAACCTTCGAAGGTCGACATGCCGTAGAACGACAGCGCCACCACCAGGAACTTGAGGATCGGATCGGTCCGCAGCTTGTGCCATGCCCCCGACAGGGTCATGATGCCGTTGATCATGCCACCCCACGACGGCGCCAGCAGGATCAGCGAAAACACCATGCCCAGCGACTGCGCCCAGTCCGGCAGCGCGGTGTACTGCAGGTGATGCGGGCCGGCCCACATATAGGTGAAGTTCAGCGCCCAGAAGTGGACGATAGACAGGCGGTACGAATAGATTGGACGTTCCGCCTGCTTGGGCACGAAGTAGTACATCATGCCGAGGAAGCTGGTGGTCAGGAAGAAACCGACGGCGTTATGGCCGTACCACCACTGCACCATGGCATCCTGCACCCCGGCATAGGCGGAATAGGACTTCCAGAGCGTGGCGGGCAGCTCCATGTTGTTGACGATATGCAGCAGCGCGATCGTCAGGATATAGGCGCCGAAGAACCAGTTGGCGACATAGATATGGCGCGTCTTGCGCTTGACGATCGTGCCAAAGAACACCACCGCATACGCCACCCAGACCAACGTGATGAGGATGTCGATCGGCCACTCCAGTTCAGCATATTCCTTGGAAGTCGTGATGCCCAGCGGCAGCGTGATGGCTGCAGCCACGATGACTGCCTGCCAGCCCCAGAAGGTGAAAGCCGCGAGCTTGTCGGACAACAGCCGCACCTGGCAGGTGCGCTGCACCACGTAATACGAGGTGGCAAACAGTGCCGAACCGCCAAAGGCAAAAATCACGGCATTGGTATGCAACGGACGCAGACGCCCGTAGCT
>DATLHT010000094.1:0-6078 GCA_035539795.1 Burkholderiaceae bacterium | reverse complement strand
TTTCCAGACTGTGCTGCACCGCTTCCATCAGCAATGGCGCGACCGCCCAGCTCAATCCATTTGCCATCGGCCTGAGCGCCACCCTGCTGGCCGGGCTCGTCCTGCTGGCACTGGTATTCGTCTCGCTCGCGCCATTGCTGATGGAAGCGGTGCAGCACAGTCTGGAAATCGGCGCGCGTGCTTTGCGCAGTGTCAATCCGGCCGAATAGCGGCACCCGAAACCTTGTTCATTGCCGAGGATGGCGGCACGCCCCACAGACCGTACGCTGCCGCCTTCACCCCACATTAGAACCCGCAACCCTTGCATGCCGGTGATCGGCCTGTTATTTTATGCAACCAGTTGCATAGTATCCGATTGGCCGCCCCCATCCGTCCGGCCCGCGATACGCTACCCTTTCGCTTTCAGGAGCCGCCACCCATGTCCCTGCCGCCGCTGCTTGCCAACCGGCTGTCCGTGCCCGTCGTCGGATCACCGCTGTTCATCATCTCCAATCCCGATCTGGTCCTGGCACAGTGCAAGGCGGGCATCGTCGGCTCCTTCCCCGCGCTCAATGCGCGCCCATCCGGCGTGCTCGAGCAGTGGCTCGAGCGCATCACCAGCGAGCTGGCGGAATACAACGCCCAGCACCCCGACAAGCCTGCCGCGCCGTTCGCCGTCAACCAGATCGTGCACAAGTCGAATGCTCGGCTCGAGGAAGACATGGCGCTGTGCGCCAAGTACAAGGTACCGATCATCATCACCTCGCTCGGGGCGCGCGAGGAAGTCAACCACGCCGTGCACGACTGGGGCGGCATCGTGCTGCACGACGTGATCAACAACACCTTCGCCCGCAAGGCCATCCAGAAAGGCGCCGACGGCCTGATCGCCGTGGCGGCGGGCGCAGGCGGGCATGCCGGCGTGCTCTCGCCGTTTGCGCTGGTGCATGACATCCGCGAATGGTTCGACGGCCCGCTGCTGCTGTCCGGCGCCATCGGCACCGGCGATGCCGTCCTCGCCGCCCAGGCGGCGGGTGCGGACCTCGCCTATGTCGGCTCGGCCTTCATCGCCACGGAAGAAGCCAACGCGACCGAGGCCTACAAGCAGATGATCGTCGACAGCGGCGCCAGCGACATCGTCTACACCAACCTGTTCACCGGCGTGCATGGCAACTACCTGCGCCAGAGCATCGTCAACAGCGGTCTCGATCCGGAGAACCTGCCGGTCTCGGATCCGACCGCCATGAACTTCGGCGCCGACCGACAGCGGCCCAAGGCCTGGAAGGAAATCTGGGGCGCCGGCCAGGGCGTCGGCGCCGTCAAGCGCGTGGTGCCTGCAGCCGAGCTCGTGGCCCGGCTGCGCGACGAGTATCAGCAAGCACGGGCGCGGCTGGGACTGAGCACGGCCGAAACCGCCATGCGCTGAACCGGCCATCGCACCACACGGAGTGACGCCTGCCCCGCTTGACTCGTCCCATATCAATGGTACGATTGCCGCTGGCCGCCCTTTCGGGCGGCCACTGTCTTTTTGCATGAGTGATCCGTGGCACAGCGCCGTTCCCGTTCCGTCCTGCTTTCCCTACCCGTCTGGGTGCGCTCCGGTTGGCGCACGCTGGAGGGCGGCCCGCGCTCGACCATGATCAGCTCGCAGGAAATCGCCGCACGTTCCGCCTACGCGCGCGCCAAACCAGGCTAATCGGCCCGCCTTGCCACGCATGCTGCGTGGCGGCTTCCCTTTCGTTCGATCCCGATACTGTCCCCGCTCCGGGGCGATCCGCACCTGTGCGTCTGCCGCGCCTCGCGTCACCGCACGTCCCTGTCCGCCTAGCGTGCGGACTGCGCGATCCACCGGAGGGGACACCCTGCTTTCGCTCCGCTGTTTCCGGACCGTGTGCCATGCAACTGACCAAGAATTTCGTCAAAGCCAAGAACCCCTGCGCCAGCGGCTACCGCTGGTTCCTGCGTGACCAGAACGGACAAGGCGACTACCAGCTGATCCTCGACGCACTCGTGCGTGATGGCCGTATCGATGATGCCTGCTGGCTGCTCGACCAGTTCGGTGCGACCGACGCCGTGCTGACGCTGGACAGTGTCGATGCCAACGCCATCGTCTTCGCCGGCACGCTCGTCGTTCGCCAGGGCATCAGCGTCGACAGCGTGGTACGCGCCGGCGGCAGCATCCGCACGCAAGGCGGCATCCGGGCCGGCACGCTGGTGATGGCAGGCGAGAACATCCATGCCGGCGGACAGATCACCAGCGAAGGCGCCATCCAGTGCAAGGGCGACCTGCAGGCCGGCTGGGGCATCGAAGCCCGCACCACGCTCGAATGCGGCGGCCATGCCCGCGCCAGCTGGGATATCGTCGCCGAGCAGAGCATCCACGTCGAAGGCAACATCCTCACCGGCGGCACATTACGCAGCGGCACCACGCTGCATTGCGCACATGGCATCCGCAGCGGCAGCGACATCGTCACGGGACACGATGCCTTCGCAGCCTGCGGCATCCAGGCAAACGGCGACATCGATTGCGGCAACCACCTCATCTCCGGCTGGGGCATCCGCGCCGGCGGCAACGTCACCGCGGCCAGCGCCATTCGTGCCGGCGAAGGCATCGAAGCCGGCGGCCTGATCACCTCTGGAGATGGGCATGGCATCTATGCGGGGCTCGACGTACGCTTCGATGCGTGGGAGGTGTCGGCCCGCGTCGTTGCGGCGCAGCGGCCGGTGGGGTTGGTCAGTGGGTGGTGGGGTTCGAACTGAGGGCATGTGTTGGTGCCGACCGCCGCTCGGTCAAAGCGAAGACGCAGCCAGTCCCCCATGCAAACGCGGTAGTAAGTCCGGTTACGACTTGAGCAAAGGCAGTACCTCTTCCGCCCACGCCAACCAACTCTGCTCCGACCGGATCCCGCCCTTGAGAATCGCGTACTGCACCTGCTGCGCATGCGTCAACGCATCCGCAGGCGAGAAATCGCGCTGCTCGATGTCGAGGTAGGTCTGCAGACGTGCGCGGTGCAAGGCAACGAGCCGCTCCAGTTCGGCATCCAGCCCGAGCGGCCCAATCACGGCTTCGGCGCGCAACTTGATGAGAAAGACGTTGCGGCCGTCGACGTCCGTATCGGTTTCCTGCACCCAGCGCACGACCTCGGCACGGCCAGCGGGCAGGACTTGATACACCTTCTTGCGCGGTGTGGCTGCCTCGCCCGTGGTTTCTCCGATCACGGCAACCCAGCCCTGCTGCAACATGCGGCCGAGTTCACGGTAGATCTGCTGGTGCGTGGCACGCCAGAAATAGCCCATGGAACGGTCGAAGCGGCGCGCGAGGTCGTAGCCGGAGGATGGCCGTTCGAGCAGGGAGATCAGGATGGCATGCGGGGTCGACATGCCGCCATTCTAGCGACAGACCGGGCCGGTCCAGCAATTTCCGCAGCCGCCGATACCGTACACCGCCATCTGTCGGAGGGACTTACAGGTAATTGAACAGCGACAGCCCGCGCATCGCCACAAACGTCTGCTGCGAGGCCTCCAGCGCCGTCTTGAGTTGCGTGAACTGGCTCAGCGCACTTGCAGCATCCACTGATTCCAGCTCCAGCAGCATCGCCTTGAGCTGGTCGCCATGCGCCTCGCCGCTGCTGTCGAGCGTATCGAGCTGGGCCTGGCGCGTGCCCACCAGCACGTGCATGTTCAGTGCCGTCTGGTAGTTGTTGTCGAAATCGGTGATCAGGCCATCGAGCTGGCCTTGCAGCGCGGCACGGCTGGCGGCATCGGTCAGCGGCGGCGTGAGCGCGGAGATGATCGCTTCGTAGGTGCGGAACACGCTCTGCTGCGTACCCGACGGCGTTTCCGGACCGAAGGCGTCCTCACCGGTCACGCCGGTTGCCATCATCTGGCCGTTGCCGACATCTACCTTGGGGACGGTGCCGTTGCCGAGATAGTTCACCACATTGGCCGGTGCGGTCGAAGGTGGGACCGGCGCAGGCACCACCGGCTGCAGCGCATATGGTGCTGTTGCACGCTCACCGCCGAACAGGGCCACGCCCTGCCCGTCGACACGGTTGGCGATGGTCAACAGTTCTTCGTACTGGCTCTGCACTTCGCTGAGGTATGCCTGACGTTCCTCGTCCGAGAGCGAAGCCTTATGCGCGGCGATCGCCACTTCCTTGCCACGCTGGATCACATTGGTCAGATTGCTCAACGCCAGTTCGGTAAACCGCAGGCGATCCGTCGCCGAAGCACGGTTAGCCGCATACTGGTCGTTCTGTATGTCCGCATCGCGCCCGCGCAATAGCCGGCCCATGGCGATGGGATCCTCGGCTGCGGTCTGCAGGCGCTTGCCGCTGGTGATCTGCTGCTGCAGCCGAACCAGTTCGGCATGCTGGCGACCCATGGCGGCGATGGTGGAATCGTAGAACTGGCTGGTGGCAACGCGCATGCTGAATTCTCCGGAAGCGGCGCGCGAACGCGCCGCATGGTGCTTCCCTGGTCTCTTCCTTGATTAACGGTGTTTACCGCTGGAACTTGAGATCACTGGCCTCACGGCGCGCCCGGCGCGATTCCTTCGGGTAGCATGGCTGAAGGCGTCCAAGGCTGATCGGGACCTTACCCCACGACCAGCTCAAGCCGCTTCTTAGTTGGCAATCGACAGCAAGGTATCGAAGACCGTGGCCGCCGTCTGCATCACCTTGGCTGAGGCTTGGTAGGCTTGCTGATACCGCAGCAGGTTGGCCGCTTCCTCGTCGAGGTTGACGCCCGACACTGCTTGCTGTGCCGCCACCGTGTCCTTCAGCACCTGCCCCTGCGCCTCGGCCATGAGACCGACGCCCCGTGCCTGCGTGCCGACATCGGTGACCAAATCCACGTAGGCATTGCCAAATGAGGTCGAGCCGCCATTCAGCAAGGTCGCATTCCGCAGCGCGGCCAGCAGGTTGGCGTTGCCGTTATCGAGCGGCCCGTTGCCCGCAGCCGTCGGATCCACCGTGGCCGCCGCAAATTTGCGCGGATCATTGAGCAGCATCTCGAAGTTGCGCGCCGCATTGCTGGCGGGACGCAGCAGGAAGCTGTCCCCTTCGTCGGGCGTGCCGCCAAAGGTGAATTCCAGTCCGTCCACATTGAGCGTCGCCGGCGGCGTCGCCGAGCCGACCGCCACCTTGTCCGGCAGGCGCTGAGCCACCCAGGCACCACCCTGGAAAGTCAGCTGGTAATCGTGGCCGCTGAGCTGGTTCACGTCGAGCAGCGTGGCGCTGACTGAACCGCTACCGGTATTGCGAGCACTGGCCACCGGCGCGGGCATGCCGGCGAACGAAAACAGTGCCGTACCAGCCGCGCCGTCAAGATCGAAGCCAGCGGCATGCTGCGTGTTCATGGCGCTGCCCAGCGCCGCCACGATCCGGCCAAGCTGCGCGCGTGCCGGCTCGAGCGTGTCCTGGCGAAAAGCCAGCAGCCCGGCCAGCTTGCCACCGCCGAGCTGTTCAACACTCAACGGCACGGTGCCGTTGCCGGTGTCGAACGACACCGAATATTGCGACGGATCGAACTCCGAGGATTCCGTCTTGAGCTCGAACGACTTCTGCCCCAGTACCAGTGGCTGGCCGTTGCCGACATAGAGATCGAACTGGCCTTCGCTGCCCTCGACCACGCGCGTGCGCACCACGGTGTTCAGTTCGCGCACCAGTGCATCGCGCTGGTCGCGCAGATCGTTGGCAGGCTGGCCGTTGCTGGTAGCCTCGGCAAGGCGGATCTGTTCATTGAGGGCGGCGATCTGCTTGGTGGCCACGTTCACGGCGGCCACCTGCGCGGGAATTTCCTGGTTGACTTCGATCGCCTGCGTTTCGAGGCGCTGGTCGAGCGAGCGGATGCGATTCGCCAAGACTTCGCCGGCGGCAATGAACGCCTGGCGTGGTGCGGTCTGCGAAGGATTCGCAGCCACGCCGTCCAGGGAGGCGAAGAAATCCTGCAACGCGACCGTCAGGCCGGTGCTGCTGTTCGACAGGATGCCATCGAGCGACGTCAGCAGCTGCGACTGGCGTTCGAGACCGCTGGCCTGCGACTGGCTGGCGGTGACCTGTGCAGTGAGATAGCTGTCAAAAATGCGCCGCACGGTGGTGA
>DATLHT010000093.1:0-6389 GCA_035539795.1 Burkholderiaceae bacterium | reverse complement strand
CTGCCATAGCGACGCGACAACACCCCGCCCAGCAGGCTACCAAGCGCACCCGTGGCGATCACGAGAAACGCCAACCCCGAGGCACCGCCCAGTGGCACGGCGGTTGCCACGCCAGCTTGCAATACATAGAGCGGCACCACGGTCCAGAACGCATAGAGCTCCCACATATGCCCGAAGTAACCGAATGCCGATGCGCGGAACGCCGGGCGGTGGAAAGCGGCCAGCACGGCGCCGGCATGGACGCCGCGTGTGCCAGGCCGGCGGCCCGCCTGTGGCAGGTGCGGGCCGTCGCCAAGCCAGCCTATGAGCCATGCTCCGATGAGCGCGAGCACGGACGACGCACCGACCACCGCCTGCCATGGCAGACCTCCGCTGCCGGCCTGCAGCAGATGCGGTAATGCCGTGCCGAGCGTGAGCATCGCCACCAGTTGCGCCAACGCCGCACCAGTACCATGCGGCGCCCAGCTGACGATGAGTTTCATGCCGAGTGGATAGATGCCGGCCAGCGACATCCCGACGAGAAAGCGGCAGAAGATGGCGACGGGCAGTCCTTCGGCGAGAAAGGCAAAGGCAGCATTGCTGAGCGCACCGACGATGGCGGAGGCGATGAAAATCCGGCTGGCCGGAAAACGATCGGCTAACCCACTGAGCGAGATACCCAGCGTCCCAGCGATGAAGCCCAGTTGCACGGCATTGGTCAGCCAGCCAAGTGTGGCCGGCGAGACTTGCCACACGGCCATCAGGTCATGCGCCACGCCATTGGCGCTAAACCACAGGGAAGTGCCGAACAGTTGCGCCAGGGCGATAGTCCACACCGGACCCAGCCAGCCAATCAGCCCACGTCCCATCTTGCCTCTCCTGCGATTCGACCGGAACCACGGAACCGACACCGCCATGCTGACATGCGTCGGCTGGCGGCAACTTACCTCATGACCGCAGGCGCGCTTCCAGCCAAGTCTCCAGACGGGCCTGCAGGGTGATCGTCAGATGGACCGAGAGCGTCTCCACCAGTTGCTCGGAAAATTGCCGCAGGGCGGCCTGCACGGCTTCCTGGCACTCCGCCTCGATGATCGCCGGCCAGGTCGCGCGGAATTGTTGAAGGATCTCGTCGGGAGGGAGACTGGCGTGACTGGCACCCACTGGCACCATACCTGCCTCCAGCGGCTCGTACTGAAACGATGGTATCTGGACGTCGGATGGCAGCGCGGCAGCGGGCAGAGCCTCGGGTGGCTCCGGCTGTACGGCAGGTGCAGCGGCTGCAGCGCCGACCGGTGCGGCCGCATGGGACGTCGGTGTCGCGTCCAGATCCACGATCTCGGTCAACAATGGGATGCCGTCACCCTCGGGGTGTGGCGTGAAGCCGCTCATGCGTTGCGCCCTCCATTTCCCATGTCGTGATGTTCGAGCGGATAGCCGTGATCGCGGTAATGCTTGTAGCGCTGGCGGCCGGCCTGCACCGCTTCGGGATCGGCGCCGACCACTTCGATCATGCGCGTGAAACGCGCGAACAGCGTAGGCGGTTCGTCCAGCAGATTGATCAGCAGATCGTGATGAGGCACGTCATCGAGCGTTTCCGCCAGGATGATCGGCGTGGCCGCGACCATCTCCGGCTTGGCCGATCCCAGCCGGCAGTGGGGCAGGAAGTCGAGCTGGCTGAAACTCCACAGCATGCCATCGAGGCGTGCCAGGTCATCGTGCGCACCATGCACCACCATGCGGTTGCCGGCACCGTATGCCTTGCGCACCAGCCTGCACACATAGGCCAGGCGCTCCGGCACATTGCTGTGGAAATCGATGCGCGTCATGCCCCTGCTCCGCTCAGCCTGCGCGCTGGATCAGGAACTCGGTCAGCAGCGGCACCGGACGGCCGGTCGCGCCCTTCGCCTTGCCACCGCTCTTCCAGGCCGTACCGGCGATGTCGAGGTGGGCCCAGTCGTATTTCTCGGTGAAGCGCGCCAGGAAGCAGGCAGCCGTTACGCTGCCAGCCGGACGGCCGCCGATGTTGGCGATGTCGGCAAAGTTGGAGTGCAACTGTTCCTGATAAGCTTCGTCCAGCGGCATACGCCAAGCGGTATCGAGCATGGTCTTGCCAGCCTTGAGCAACTCATCCGCAAGCGCATCACTACGGGCATACAGACCGCTGTTGACATGGCCGAGCGCGATGATGCATGCGCCGGTCAAGGTAGCGACATCGACCACCGCTGCCGGTTTGAACCGCTCGGCGTACGTCAGCGCATCACACAGGATCAGACGGCCTTCGGCATCGGTGTTGAGCACCTCGATCGTCTGGCCGGACATGCTGGTCACTACATCACCCGGTTTGGTGGCACGGCCGCTCGGCATATTCTCGCAGGTCGGCACGATGGCGACCAAGTTCAGCTTGAGCTTCATCTCGGCGGCCGCCTGGATGGCGCCCAGCACCGAAGCGGCGCCGCACATGTCGTACTTCATCTCGTCCATGCCTTCGCCAGGCTTGAGCGAGATGCCGCCGCTATCGAAGGTAATGCCCTTGCCGACCAGCACGATCGGTGCTTGGCGCGACTTGGCGAGGCCGGCTGCGCCGTTGTATTGCAGCACGATGAACTGGGGCGGCTCTTCGGTACCGCGGCTCACCGCCAGGAATGATCCCATCTTCAAAGCCTCCAGCTGCTTGCGGCCCAGCACCTCGACCTTCAGCTTGTGGGCTTTGGCGATGCCCCGCGCGGTATCGCCGAGATAGGTCGGCGTGCAGATATTGGGCGGCAGGTTGCCGAGATCCTTGGCGAGGTCCATGCCGCTGGCAATCGCCGCGCCACGTACCGCCGCCGTAGCGGCAGCCTTGGCAGAGGCAGCGTCGGTGGCGAGCACCACCTTGCGCAGACCGCGCGTATTCTTGTCACGCTTGCTCTTCAGGGACGGATGACGATCGACGAAGCGGTAGGCCGCCTCGCGCATCAGCGTCGTGGTGAGTTGCACACCCCAGGGAATATCGCGGTCGCGCGCCGGGTGCTGTGTCAGGCACCAGACGATGTTGGCTGCACTGGTACCGGCCAGCGCCGTCAGGGCCGCGCGGGCGGCGTCGGCAAACGCCTTGTCGCCGAAAGCATCTTCCTTGCCCAGCCCCACCAGCAACACACGCGCCGCGCCAATGCCCGCGATATCATGCTGCAATGTGCAGGTACCGGCCTTACCCTCGAAATCTCCAAGCTTGATCAGGCGGCTGACCAGGCCCTTGGTGGCCGTATCCAGCGCCTTGGCCGCTGCGGACAGATTCTGCCCCTCGAACACGCCGATGACCAGGCAATCGGTCTTGGTGGCCAGGAAACCATTTTTGCCCGCCGCGCTCCAATCGAGGGCTTTTGTGCTAAATTCCATCGCGCTTCTCTCTTGAGATTTGTCAAAGACAGCCGTCATTATCCGCGATTTTTCCAACGTGCCTCCGTGCTTCGCCCAAGGCGACCCGCGCGGCCAGAAAACCCGCCGCGTGGACGGCCACAGGACCTCATCATTGCATGATCTTTGAAAAAGCCCTGCGCCGGGAACTGTCATACACCGCGGGCGCTGTCTTCCTTGTACTGCTGACGTTCATGCTGACGTCACTGGTCATCCGCGTGCTCGGCATGGCCGCCAACGGGACTGCCAGCCCCAACGATGTGCTCATGCTGATCGGCTTGGCTACACTCGGCTATCTCGCCATCCTGCTGTGCGCCACGCTGTTCATCTCCACGCTGATTGTGCTGACGCGCTGGTACAAGGATTCCGAAATGGTGGTGTGGTTCGCCGCTGGCGTGAGTCTGCGCGACTTCGTCAAGCCGGTGATGAGATTCGCCCTGCCCTTCATTATCCTGGTCGCCCTGCTGGGTGCCTTTGGCTGGCCGTGGGCCAACCAGCAGAGTGCGCTGTTCCGCGACCGCTTCCAGCAACGCGACCTCATCTCCATGGTGGCAGCCGGCCGCTTTATCGAGCCATCACGCGCCAACTATGTGCTGTTCATCGAAGGCATCGACAGCAGCATGAAGAACGTGACCAATGTGTTCGTTGCGAATGCGGCCCGCGACAAGCTCGGGGTGGCGTTTGCACAGCAGGGCCATTTCGAGACCACGGCCGAGGGCGACCGCTTCGTCGTGCTGGAAAAAGGGCGTCGCTATGAAGGCGAGCCAGGCAAGATCAACTACCGCATCGTCGAGTTTGAGCGCTATGGCGTGAAGATGCAGGAAAAGCCGCAGGAAATCGACACCAGCCTGCCAGCCAAGAGCCGGCCGACGCTTGATCTGCTGCGTAATCCGAATACCGAAAACCTGGCCGAACTGATCTGGCGCATTGGTCTGCCGCTGCTGGCCTTCAATTTCGTGCTGATCGCCATTCCGCTGGCTTATGTGAACCCGCGTCTGGGACGCTACACGCCGCTGATCTTCGCCGTGCTGGTCTACCTCACCTACAGTAACCTGCTGAACATCGCGCAGGGCTGGGTACGCAGCGGCAATGTGTCGTTCTGGCTCGCTTGGTGGCCGATCCATGTCCTGGCGCTGCTGTGCGCCCTGGCGCTGTTCCGCTTCCGCCTGAATCGCACCGGTGGCTGGCGCGGCATTCTCGGCCTGCAACGCAAGCCGGTGGGCACGGCGGGAGGTGCGGCATGAAGCTGCTCCGCCTTTACGAGCGCTATTTCGCACGGCAGATCTACGCCGTCTTTGCCTTCATCCTGTTCGCGGTACTGTCGCTGTTCATCTTCTTCGACCTGCTGAACGAACTGCAGGATGTCGGCGCCGGCTACACCATGTTGATTGCCTTTGCCCACGTGGCTCTGCAGGCACCCACGCGCATCTACGAAATGATGCCGGTGGCCGTGCTCATCAGCGCCATCTACGTGTGCTCGCAGATGGCCAGCCAGTCGGAATACACCATCCTGCGCGTGGCCGGTCTCGATATCCGGCATGCGCTGTGGTCACTGATCAAGCTCGGCATCCCGCTTGCCATCGCGACCTTCCTGGTCGGCGAATTCATTGGCCCGAAGGCCGAGGAATTCGCGCAGAAGGTCCGTCTGCAGGCGCTCGGTGCCACCGTGTCGTCCGGTTTCCGCACTGGCGTGTGGGTCAAGGACCGCGCCACGGAACAGCGCAGCGGCGGCGAAGTGACCCGCTTCGTCAACGTCGGCGCTCTGGCCGCCGACCAGAGCATGTCCAACGTCAAGATCTACGAGTTTGACAGCCAGTATCGTCTGCGCACCATCCGCGTGGCAGCCACCGGCCACTACGAAGGCAATCAGGTATGGAAGCTGTCGGGCGTCACGGAAACGACCTTCATCGACCTGCCGCCCGCCCCTGGCAATGCCGATGCGCTGGCGCCGGGCTTCCGTGCCGAGCAAAACAATCTCGCGACGCTGCCGATGCACTCCGAACTGACGCCGCAGATCCTGTCCGTCCTCCTGGTGCGGCCCGAGCGCATGTCTACCATCGACCTGTTCCAGTACGTGCGCCACCTGCGCGACAACAAACAGGATACGCAGCGTTATGAAATCGCCTTCTGGAAGAAGCTGATCTATCCGTTCACGATTTTCGTGATGATGGCGCTCGCCCTGCCGTTCGCCTACCTGCACGCGCGCGCCGGTGCGGTCGGCATCAAGGTGTTCGGCGGCATCATGCTGGGGCTGAGCTTCCACCTCGTGAACACGCTGTTCTCGCATGTCGGCCTGATCAACACCTGGCCACCGATTATCTCCGCCCTGCTGCCCGGCGCGCTGTACCTGTTCCTCGCACTTGGCACGCTACGCTGGGTGGATCGTCACTAATGGCCGCCGACCGCGCGCTTATCCTGTTTGCGCACGGCGCACGCGACGTGCGCTGGCGTGAGCCGTTCGACCGGCTGCAGGCGATGTTGCAGGCAATGCGGCCCGAGGTGGCGGTACGCCTGAGTTTTCTCGAGCTCATGACACCAGATCTGGCCTCGACCATCGCTGAACTGGAGTCCAGCGGCATCACGGATATCGTGGTCGTTCCCGTGTTCTTCGGGCAAGGTGGCCATCTGCGACGCGATCTGCCGGCCTTGATCGATACGTGCCGCGCCAGGCATCCCGCCATCCAATTGCGTGCCGCCACGGCGGTTGGCGAGGATGTTGACGTACTGCAGGCCATTGCAGCCTATTGCAGCAAGCAGTTGGCCATCTAACGGCCCTCACCGCCACACTCGATCTGGATGGGCGGACTCGCCGACCTGCGCGGTATGCATCGGCTGATCTCCGCCTCATTGTCGCGTCTATGCCCACATCTCTGCCATGCGGAATGCATCCGCAAAGGGGGATATCTCGCGCAGGCAAGTCACGGTCTCGCGAGCGCCTATCCTCGTCCGAATCAGGCGACGTCCCCGCTACCCGAGCTTTACATTAGTTGTCAGAATAGCCGGGCTGACACTCATAA
>DATLHT010000092.1:0-3918 GCA_035539795.1 Burkholderiaceae bacterium | reverse complement strand
CCGAAGCGGCCTGGCGTTCGTTGGAGGCCACGCTGAAGGCGCCCGGTTTCAGCCGTGCGTTGAAGGGCGTGACGCTGAGCGTGGAGTCCACGCAGCTCAAGTCCGGCCGCCTCTTCGTCAAGCTCAAGTGCAGCAAGCCAGACGCTGGCCTCGCAACCACTGCCGTGCGAGATGAGCTTGCGGCTGCCGCCCCTGAGGCCATTGCCACGCTACGGAAGAACAACGCGGTCGACGCGAAGCTTGCGCAGATCGACCTGTCGCGCAGCAAGCCCTGTGTGGCGGACTGAGTTGATGCCGCGTCGCGCCACCGATGTCGGCCCCTCGGCGCGCCAAATCAAGGCGTGGGCCAGCGCCGCGGAGAAGCGCTCGTTGGCCGCGCTGCCCTCTTTGCGCAAGGAGGGGCACGCCAACTGGCGCGCCGTGAATGACGATCCGATGTTCCAGACGCGCTTGGCCCAGGAGCTCTGCGATACCCGGTCGGTGGACATGACGCCCTGCTACAAGAACCTCGTCTGGATGGTGCCCGGCTTTCGGCAAGTCACCCGCCTGAAGCGCCGCCATCTCACGAAACAGGTTTGTGTGTTATTCGTCGTCCGCGACAAGGGCAGCGTGGCCGAAGGTCGGCCGCAGATGCTCCCCAAGGCGCTGATGATCTATGCGGAGCATGGCGGCACGCGCAAGGTTTTTTCCGTTCCCACTGACGTGCAAGACGCCAGCGCTTTTGCCGCCGCAAAGGCACATACCAGCAGTGGCGTCTGGGTTAGTCGCTCGCCCTGGCCAGACGCGCCAGGTAGCTTCACCTGCCTCGTGAAACTGACAAGCGATGCCGAACCCATAACCTGCGTTCTCAGCGCGCAGCACGTGCTCACGCCTTTTGCAGATGCGGACTCCCTGCAGATGGACTCGCAACGTTCCATGTTTCCCCGCGCGGGCAATGGCGACCCGTTGGGCTCTCCCCCACTTGCAACGACTTTGCCCTATGGCGGCGTGCTGCGCAGCGATGAATTGAAAGACCGCCCTAGCTTCGACGTGCAGTTGGCTCAGGCCGATGTACAACTGTTTGATCGCATCGCCCTCCGACGATTTCACCCCACGCAACCGTGGGTACGAGACATCAAGGAGCTGATGGCGCTGAACGCCAGCGGCGCAAATGCGTTCCAGCTCTTGACTCCCGACAACCACCCCGAGCCTCGGGGCGCCATCCCGCTAAGCCTGAGCATGATGCCCAACGACTCAACCATCGTTTCCATCAGATACACGCTTTCACGCAACGGCCGCGCAGTCAGCTGCGCCGTGCTGCAGGTTGGACTCATCGTGCTGAAAACCAACGGCAGCAAGATCCCCGCTGGAGGCGATAGCGGTTCGCCCATCGTCGTGCGGCACAGTAACGGTGGCATGACCCTCGTCGGCATGCACATCGCTGGCAATGACTTGGGATCGTCATGGGCCATCCCGGCTTGGCAGATATTCAATCTGCACTTCTGGCGCCGCTACCCCGCCGGGGCGGCCATTGCCCCTATGGACGTGCCGTAGCGCGCCTATCCATGGCCATTCGCCTCTGGAACTTGTTCGCAAATAGTTGGGTTGAGGGGCGCGCGATTTGGGATGCAAGGCAAGGCGAAATGCGGTACTGGCGAACTAACTATTGACGCTCGCGGTGAACTGACCCAGGGCTCACTTTTGGATCGGCGCCCATAGCGCTAGCGGTAGTCAAGCGCCATCCTGCTGCCTTGTGGTCCGTCGGGCGTAGCGGTTATCAACGCTCCACCACTGCCAGACAGTTCTTGAGCTTGCTTACGTATGCGGGGTCGCTCCTTGGGTTGTTGAGCCTGCATCCGAATAGCGTGAACGGATCGATGGGCTGCTTGGTCCCGATCTCCTGGGTATATGCCTGCAGCATGTTCTTGACGCGCTCCCCCGAGAAGATGTACTGCAAGTACTGCGTCCCGACGTGCGAACGTTCCGCGAGCGTTGTCGCCAGCGGTCCCGTGAGGCCGTGCCGATGGGCGATCGCCATGGCCTGCGCGATGCTGTCGGGGCACCTGGACGCAATGCAGGTCGTGCGGTCGTAACGGGTCAGCACAGCTTCGGTAGTTGCTACGTAGCGCGCATCTCGTATCGCAAAGTCAAGTTGGTAGAGGAGAACAGCCAGCGGGTTGCCCAGCGATTCTTTTAGAAAAGGCACGCGCAACAGGTCCTCGGCCGCGACTCCGGATCCCTCGCTGGCGAAGCCATCATCGGTCGGGGTGTCCGGCGCGACGGGAGGAGTCGCGACCGTCGCGGCGCGCACCGCGTGGCGCAACTCATGCAACAGCAGGCTGTAGACCTCCAAATGGCTGCGGCGGATGCCCAGGCCGAACTGGATACCGCCGAACAGGTCGGCGTAGGCATTCGCACCGGGGTGGAACGAGATCGTGACCTTGGCCAGCGCATCAGGGACAGATTGCGGATAGTTAGGGTACCGAGCGGCCAGCCAAGCGCGCACCGCTTCGAACATCTGCTGCGCTTGCGCTATATCGAGAGGCAGTAACTCACCATTGGTCTGGCGACCGCCGATCATCTGAACCTCTTTGGCCCAGGCAGCGCGCCAGACGCGTGCAGCTTTACCGCCCTTCGTCTTCTGCGCACGGTCGAGGGCAGCGACAATGGCTTCGTTGAAGCGCCCGTACTGCTCGACACCACGAATCTGCAGCAGAACGGCCCTCCGCTGTGCCAGGGAAAGCACGTTGTCGTCGGGGAACACGAGCGCGATCGCATCCAACGCCACCTGACGGTAGGTCATGATTTTCTGTTGGCGAAACTGCTCGACCTCGGAAGCGAATGTGGCCAGAGACGTACCAACGTCGGTCTGCACCATCTGGCCAGCGGTGAAGGCGTCCCAAAGCGCCGCCCTGTCGGCATCGTCGTAGGTCGTAAATGGAGAGGCGGCCTCTCCGATGCGCTCAGCCCACCAGGTCCACAGCAGCTCCATCGAGTGGGCCGCACCAGGAGACCGCGGCTTCACGTGGGTCTCAATGTCGCCGCCAATCCCCTGGTGGCAACTGCCGTTGCGCCGTGCAGCCGCCACGGTCCCCACGTCCATCCATTTCATGGGGATATTGGGCATGTACATGGCGTTGAAGGCTGCAACCGCATCCTCCTCGCCTCGGAACACCTTGGGTGCGCCTTGGTCGACCGTATAGGATTGCGCCAGTGCGGCGCCAACGCCGGAGATCTGGCAAGGTAGCTCCCAGTCCTGCCCTCCGATCCGCTGAAAGAAGGAGCCCGCCCGGACGTCACGCGCCAACAGAACTGCCGTTTGCCTCCAGGCTCGCTCGTCGTCACGTAGCGTGGCGTCGTCGATCACCATCAACTCGTCCACTAGGTCAGCGGCGTACGCGCGGATGTCGCGGTAGGCCACGGCGTCTGGCAACGGAAACGATGTGAACGGCGTTCGGCCGTCCCAGTCGAGGTTTGGAGTGGATCCCGTCGGGTATGCAATGGTCGCCCGAAAGGCGGCGAAACTCACGAGGTACAGGCGTACGAGGGCGCGGTGCAGCTTCGTATCAGACACCGCCGCCAGATTGAAACCCGTTGGGTCCAGCAATGCCTTGCCGATGTAGCGGTCGATGGCGGCGATCATGGCAGTTGTGGGGCAGTCCAGGAGAACAGCTTGCCTTCGATCGAGCGTCTTCGAGTTCCACTCCGACCGAAACGAAGCCAACCGGGCATCGGCGGATTGGCGAAGCCTGGCGCGCACAGTGACTGGGACGTCCGCCCACTTCGTCTCGGCGGGGATGCTCTTAAGCATCTCCACAATGGGTGTTTCATCTGCCGCCGGCGGCAATGCCGCCCAATTGGCGCCACGGTCGCAGGGAGCCTGCGCCGACGCGCAGCCACTGCCCAGAGCAAGTGCTCCCGCCATGCAAGTGAAGAGCC
>DATLHT010000091.1:0-4237 GCA_035539795.1 Burkholderiaceae bacterium | reverse complement strand
ATGGGAACTAACGCAGGCCGGCCTGGACCGGGCTGGGGATCCGGATGTGCGTTCGTTCGTTAGTCCCCCCATACCCCCCCATGCAACTAACGCACGCGGGGCGTGCTGCGTTGATGGGGAAAAGCAACTAACTAACGCAACTAACGCAACTAACGCAGCCGCCAGCTATCGGGGAGCCCGTGATGGTCGTTGACGCTCCCCATTCCCTGGCCCTGTTCCCTCGCGCGCACGCGCGTTTTTGCGCGCACGCGCGTACGCGCGCGCGTTTAGGCTTCCCGCTGGCTGACGGCGAGGACTGTTCCCCGCTTGGAGAGGGCCTCCTCTGCCTCTTGGCAGCGTCGCGTGACCTCATCACATATCGCTTGGACAGCTTGGGCAAGGATGGCCCCTGTATACCCGCGGTGCATCTGGGTGATGTAGGTCTCAGTAGAACCTGTAAAAGCCGGAGGCGTGCTCTGTGGATCATGGGTATACGTCTCCAATTGCCTACAGCACACGTCAATCTCGGCCATCGCCTGGATGTGCCCGAAGCTTCCAAGCTCCCGATACGGGCTGAATGCCGCCAAGTATTGCCACCGGCTGAACACTTCACGCGCCCGTTGACGCGCTTCTGTTCCTCCCTTGGCCGCGGGTTGCTCTGCGCGCGCCCGGAGGCGTTTGACCCCATCAAGCAGGATGTTCCGAAGTCGGTCGCGCTCGGCATCGGCGCGGTGATCCGATACCCAAAATGCACCCATAACGGTAATGAACGCGCCGGCCAGCGCTCCCAGAAGAGCGGCGAGATCCGGCCACGGGGACTCCGCGCCGATCCAGATACCAGCGGCCACGCCGATCACGATGCCCGTGCAATAGAGCGTCACGACCGCAGCGTGCTGGGCAAGCTTCTTGAGCATGGGCGCCTCCGTTCTGTCCCCATGCCTATGGTGCAGCGCCTTGCACCCGCAGTCCAACCTGGTCCTATCCCGTGCACGCTGGGGCCCTCACCTTCAATTTTCAGGAATTAGCACGAATGGCACGCATCCCCACGGGCAACTTCGGTCAGGGTGCCACCACGGCGCCCCTGTCGCGTGTGCGGCTTCCTGGCGGTGATGATCCGGTCGCGCGCGCCGTTGGCGACCTGGCGCAGACTGGAATGGCCGTAGCGGACAACATCCAACGCGAGCAGCTGCGCCAGCAGGACGAAGCGGAGGCTCTGGCCCGGGCACGAGCCCAGAACGCCCTGCTGGATTACGAAATCGAACTCGGCGCCAAGGTCGAGGACGTCCGCCAACGCCTAAACAGCGGTGACCTGGATTTCCAGAACGCGGACTACGCTGCCCAACAGGCGTTCGGCGAAATCGAGCGCCCCAGCATTCCGGGGCTTTCGGACGTCGACCAGGAGCGGCTACAGGGAGGGACTCAAACCCTGCAGCGCCGGAGTCAGCTGCAGGTCGCCGGCACGGCCAAGGTAGCCCGCCGGCAGGCAAAGAAGAGCGAGGTTTTGGGCATCTTTGATCGCTTCGACAAGCTCGCCGGCATGCCGGACTCGGACATCGACAGGCTGGCCGGTCGTTTGGGCGACCTTGCCCAGGGGTGGCAAGAAGCTGGGCTTGACCCCAGCGAATTCGAACGGACACGGCAATCCCATGTCGACCGTTGGTGGGTCCAGCATGCCTCCCGGCGCGAGATGCTAGCCCGTGAGGACGCCGCCGCACTGTCCACCCTTGCGGATGATCTGGCAACGGACGACGGGTTCTATGCCACACGTCTGGACGCCGCCCAGCGCAATACGTTGCTGAATCGCATCATCGGAGATCAGCAACGCCTGGAAGCCCGAGCGGCTGTCGAGTCCAATAAACGGGAAGCCGTTGCAAGCCGAATCATCGAGCAATACGAAAAACAAGTTGCCACCGGCGTACCTGCGCCTGCTGAAGTGATGCTGCAGTGGACTCGCGGTGTATCGGGAACCCCGATGGAACGCGAGTTCCAAAACATCCAACAAGGTGAAATCGAAGTTCAGCAAGTCATGGGCATGCAGCCTGTCCAACAACGCACCTATCTGCAGACCCTGAAGGCAAAGCAGCAAGCGGAGGGAGCAACCGTCCCTGACCAATTGCGTGCAGAACGTCTCGAGCGTGCCATTGAGACTCGACTGAAGCTATTGCGGGATTCTCCGCTCGAATTCTTTGGCACGACCACAGGCAAGCCGGTGACGCCACTAGATCTGGGTCAACTTGCTGGAGGCGACACGTCAGGGCTAAAAGCCCAGGTCCAAGAACGCCTGACCATCCTTGGCGCGCAGCGTCTCCAGTTCGGCTCCGAGGCGGGACTTTCCCCCTTGCTACCTCAGGAAGCATCAGCCATCGCAGGGCTGCTGTCCAAGGCCCCGCCGGCGGTTGCCGCTCAGGTCTTCGGCGGCATGCGAGCGGTCTTCGATGACCCTATGGCGTACCAGCAGGCGATGAAACAGGTTTCGCCGGAATCTCCCCTGCGCGCCGAAGCTGGTCGCATTTACGCACTGCAGCGCCCGCCAGGATCTCCGGACGGAGCTATTACCGTAGCTTCACCGAATGGGCGATACGGCGACGTGGCGCTGACGATCCTGCGAGGAGAGTCCCTGCTCAACCTAGGCAAGGATGGTGGAAGCGCCAAGCCGGTGAACATGCCCTCACCTACCGATACTCAACGCGAGATTGCACGCCAATTGGGAACCTCGTTTGCCGGGCGCCCGGACGAATTTCGGATTGCCGTCGATGCGGTGAATGCGTATTACGCGGCGAAAACTTCGGACTCGGGCGATACGAAGGGACTGCTCAACAGCGAGCGCCTGGCAGATGCGATCAAGGCAGTGGTCGGTGAACGAGTCACCATCGAAGGACGTGACGTCATTCCGCCTTGGGGAATGTCCGCAGCGACCTTTCGCGATCGCGCGGACTTTTACATCCAGGCCCGACTCAAGGCCGCCGGCCGACCTGACCCCGGCGGGGTTTCTCTCATCAATGTACGGGGCCAACCAAGTGTCTATGCATTGGTCCGCGACCTCGAGCCGCTCTATGACAGAAATGAGCCACCTCGGCCTCTGGTCATTCGCATCGGGAGTACCCCATGAATCCTGGTGTTGACCGGCGTCCGTATGATCCAGATGCCTCGGCTCTCGAAGCTGCATCCAATCAGTTCGATGAAATGGGGCTGGGTCAGTTCGATTTCGACGCCCCAACTGGCCTGGAAGGGCTAGGCGAATCCGCCAAGAGCTTGTTGGCGCCATCTGCCGAGGCGGGTCGTTCGCTGATGATGGCGGGTGCACCGTTCGCCGTGGCTCTCGATGAGGCTTTACAGGCTGGCGATCGCCTCGGTGGACGTACCGCACAGCGCGAAGAGCTTGGCCTTGGCGAGAAGGAATACGGGGTCACCGACTGGTACTTCCGCAATGTAGTGGATGACTTGGGCACGAACGCCGTCGAACAGTGGCGGCCCGATGTCGCGGCGATGAGTTCAACCGCTCGCGCGCTCAATACGGTCAGCACGGTGATTGGTTCAGTTCCGCAGATGCTCGGAATGCCGGAGGTCTTCCTGACCAATGCCGCATTGTCGCCTTCCACCGACTTGGTGCGCGAAGGCGTGGATGTGCCGACGGCTACGACTGTCGGCGGTGTGAACTTGGCAGTAAATGCCATCGGCCTAAAGCTACCGGCTGCTTGGGGCACCAATCTGGCGACCCGCGTCGGTACGGGTGCCGGCGTGAACCTGGTCACCGGTGTCGCTGGCGATACCGCCTCGGCCGCTATATTGAACGCGGGCAGCTACGAAGAGCAGGCTGCTTGGTATAACCCGGCTGATCCATTCGCGCGCGGATTGGATTTCCTCATGGGTGCAGCCTTCGGCGTCAAAGCTCATATCGACGCCCCGCGCCTGACGCCAACGCAGCGCGACGCGGCTATGGTCGCCAACAATGCGACCCATTTCCGCCAGGACAGCATGCCAGGCATGCCGGCCCAGCCCGGGGCAGACATACGTCACCAGACGGCCATGGCCAAAGCGCTGAATCAGACGCTGGCCGGCGAACCAGTGTCGGTGACCGACCAGTTGCTGCCGGGCGACTTCGCGCTACCGCAGCGCCTCGAGACTGTGCTGCGCACCACAGAAGCCCCACCGCAAGGAGCGGCTCCGGCTGGTTCGACCGATTACGAGGCGTTCCGGCGTGCGTTGGAATCCGGCGGCCGCGCCGACGCGCGCAGCCCGACCAGCAGCGCCACTGGTG
>DATLHT010000090.1:0-2213 GCA_035539795.1 Burkholderiaceae bacterium | reverse complement strand
ATTCGATGTACTTGCTGGCCATGAGGCCCACGCCGATACAGGCGCCCAACGCGCCGATGCCAATGATCAATCCGCAAGCCAGTGCGACGAGGCCGATATCTGTCATGAGAGTTCTCCGGAAAAAACCTTAAATAAACGTCGAAATCGTTGAATCCAGGCGCGCTTCGCAGACCTAGTGGGCCTCGTGCGCCTGGCCGATGTAGACCAGCGTCAACATCATGAAAATGAACGCCTGCAGCAGCACGATCAGGATGTGGAAGATGGCCCAGACGGCGCCAGCAATCACGTGACCGACGAAGCCCAGCGCGGAAAGATCGCCGCTGAACGTCCAGATCGAACCCAGCAGCGCGATCAGCAGGAACACGAGTTCGCCGGCGTACATGTTGCCGAACAACCGCATGCCGAGCGAGACGGCCTTGGCCAGGTATTCGATGATGTTCAGGATCAGGTTGAACGGGGCCAGGTACCACTTGGCGCCGAACGGGGCCGAGAACAGCTCGTGCATGAAGCCGCCCACGCCCTTGATCTTGAAGCTGTAGTAGATCATCAGCACCAGCACGGCACAGGACATGCCCAGCGTGCCGTTCAGGTCGGCAGTGGCCACGGCGCGGTGGTGCGGCAGGTGGATGTGGAAGATGCCCAGCAGGTGGTTCAGGCCGGTCACCCAGTCCACGGGGATCAAGTCGATCGCGTTCATCATGGTGATCCAGCAGAACACCATCAGCGCCAGCGGGGCGATCCACGAGCGGTCGCCGTGGATGATGCCCTTGGCCTGGTCGTCCACCATCTCGACGATCATTTCCACGAAGGCCTGGAAGCGGCCCGGCACGCCAGGCGTCACGCGGCGCGCGGCGGCGTAGAGGAACGAGAGTGCGAGCACGCCGCACAGGACGGACCAGAACACCGTGTCATAGTTGATGACACTGAAATCGACCACGGAATGCTGCTTCCCGCCGATCGAATTCAAGTTCTGCAAATGTTCGGCGATATAGCCTGAGGGTGTGAGCGTATGCCCTGCGCCTTGCGTAGCTTCTGCTGACATGTCGTTGCGAACCGTATATTGCGAAATGGATAGGTACTGGCCCCCGCTCTGGCGGAAGCCCGGTACGCGTCTTGCATGGCCTTCGGTCACATGACCGGTCACCGCCAGGCAAGCCGCCTTGTTGTTCTGGGCAAACCTTGCTCACGCGGCACGGGCCCTTTCGAGACGCGCCGCGCGTGAAACTGAAACCTCTTGATATTCCGGAGGGGTGCCTCATTTCAATCGGCAGCCGACCCTTGCATCCGGCCACCGCTTCATGAATCCACTCAGCGAATCGCGAGTGCCACCCAATATGTCTTCAGCGCCAACAGGAACGTGACCAGCATCGGTACCCAGCGCAGATCGCGGTACAGCACCACCACCAGCACGAACAGTGCGACGGTGCCGAAGACCTTGATCGCCTCGCCGGCCACCAGGCCGCCGACCGACGGCTGCCCGCGCGACATCCACAGGCGCAGCGCGAAGAAACCGCTCGGCACGAAACACACCGTGCCGCCAAAGAACGCCGACCAGCCCGACGCCGCCTGCTCCTGCGCGAACACCGCCCAGGCCAAGGCCGACAGCAGCGTCACAACAACCTGCGCCATCACCACCCTGGCTGGTGTCATCCGCGACGGGCGCAGCGCACGCTCGCCCAGCAGCGTCACCGCATCGGCACGCGATAGCGGATCGACAGCCTGTTCTTCATTCGCGCCATCATCGCCCCAGTCATCATCCCGATCGCTCCAGTCGTCGTAACGACGAGCGGTATTCGGTTGATCCGGAGACGCTGCACGGTCCAGCGAAGGGTCTTGCTGTCGGTCTCGTACCACCACCTGCCTAGCCTCGTTCCAGGCCGGAACTTTTCGGGTCCGGCCAGAATTCAAACCGCACGATTCTACGGGGAATCCACGAGACGAGTCAATCTGCTTTCAGTTAGCTTGCAGCATGTTGCGCACAACGGTTGCTATCACGCCTCCATGATGGCTGGCGGGATATTGCGCGGCAATGACGCAAGACGTAATTGGATTGCGCACGCAATGGGGCGCATGATGGCGATTTGGCCTGCGCGCGAGCGGTGCACCCTGCCCTTCGACGGTGCGGGCCGTTCGGTTATCGCGCAGATTGTGGGAAGCGCCGCGGCGGCATCGCGGCATTGTCGCAACAGGCCGACATCCGCGAGCGGCCAAGG
>DATLHT010000089.1:0-2091 GCA_035539795.1 Burkholderiaceae bacterium | reverse complement strand
CACTGACAGAGGGGGGGGGGGATGCGGAGCGCGCAGCCAAGCCTGGGATCGGCGCAGCGACTTCCGGCGACAATGCACCCGCGCCCGCACTGGCGCCTGGCGATGTGGCGGGCGCAGTTTCCGGCGCGGTATCCTGTGCTGCGGCCACAGGGGCTTCCGCTGGTTGGGTCTTGCGCTTTTTCCAGAAACTAAACATGTGGGTAATCGGTCAACTATCAGATATTGTGGCGCTATCGTATGGTGCGTACGCGCGTATGCGCAAAATTCTAGCAGACCCCCTTATGTTGCTGACTCTTCGAGCTTTTTCCAGATGCTTCGCATCCCGCCAAGCGCGAGCCTCATCCGCCTCCGCGTGCCGCGTGCGCGCGTCCGCGCTCGCGGTGCTATTCGTCGTGTCCGTGCCAGCGTTGGCGCAGGCGCAGACGGTTGCCGCGGCGGATGCATCGCGGTCCGGGGTGTCAGAGGCTGCCGCCCGTGCGGCCACGACCACGCACGAATTCCGCCTGCGCAATGGCTTGCGCCTGATCGTCAAGGAAGACCATCGCGCGCCGACCGTGGTGCACCAGGTGTGGTATCGCGCCGGCAGTGTCGATGAAGTGAGCGGGACCACCGGCGTCGCTCACATGCTTGAGCACATGATGTTCCGCGGTACGCCAGCCTATCCGGCCGGCACATTCTCGCGCATCGTGGCGGAACTGGGCGGGCGTGACAACGCCATGACCAGCCGTGATTACACGATGTACTACCAGCAGGCCGGCAAAGCATCCCTGCCCAAGCTGATGGCCATGGAAGCGGATCGCATGGCCAACCTCAAGATGTCGCCAGAGGACTTCAGCCGAGAAATGAAGGTGGTGATGGAAGAGCGCCGCCTGCGCACCGACGATTCACCCAGCGGGACATTGTTCGAGCAGTTGATGGCGAATATGTATGTGGCGTCGTCATACCGCCATCCGATCGTTGGCTGGATGGACGATCTGCAGCACATGACGCTCGACGATGCACTCGCCTGGTATCGGCGCTGGTATACGCCGGGCAATGCGGTGGTGGTCGTGGTCGGCGATGTCGATCCCGAGGCGGTGCGGGCGCTGGCCGAGCGCACCTATGGCCGCGTCGCTACGCGTCCGTTGCCGGCACGGACGCTGCGCGAGGAGCCACCGCAGAAAGGCGTCAAGCGCATTGCCGTGAAAGTCGCAGCGGAGAATCCATCGGTGGTGCTGGCTTTCAAGATGCCTGCGCTGCGCGATGTCGAGAAGGATGCGGAACCCTATGCCCTCGATGTGCTGGCAGCCGTGCTGAGCGGCTATGAGAATGCCCGGTTGGATCGCCTGCTCGTGCGCGAGCAACGCATCGCGGATAGCGTGAGTGCCGGCTACGATGGTCTCGGCCGCGGTCCCGCGATGTTCACGCTGTCGGCCACGCCTGCCAAAGGACACACGACGGAAGCACTGGAGCAGGCCATGCGGGCCGAGGTGGCACGGGTGGCTACGGAAGGCGTATCCGCTCAGGAACTGCGGCGCATCAAGGCACAACTGGTCGCGAACCAGGTCTACAAGCGCGACTCGGTCTTCGGACAAGGCATGGAAATCGGCATCGCCGAGATGTCTGGCATCTCGTGGCGCCAGCTCGATCGCATGTTGGAGCGAATCCAGAGTGTGACATCGGAACAGGTGCAGGCTGTCGCGGCTCGCTATTTTGGCGACGACGCGCTGACCGTGGCAACGCTCGTGCCGCAACCGCTCGACGGCAAGGCGCGGTCCGCGCCGCCCACTAACGCGCCTGCCTCGCAGGGCCGGCCCCACTAATCAACGGAATGCATGAATGAAGCTGCTGAAAGCGCATCACTGGATATCGGCCGGCTGGTTGCTGGCCACGCTGTTGGCTCCGACTGTCGCGCAGGCTGCGCTGCCGATCCAGCATTGGACGGCTGCTACCGGTGCGCGCGTGTATTTCGTGCCGAGCCCGTCGATACCAATGCTCGATATCAATCTCGATTTCAACGCCGGAACACGGTTTGATCCGCGCGACAAGGCCGGCCTGGCGACGATGGCTGCTGGTCTGCTCGACAAGGGCGTGGCGGCGGAAGGTTCCGCA
>DATLHT010000088.1:0-4338 GCA_035539795.1 Burkholderiaceae bacterium | reverse complement strand
GTTTCTCGAAGAGTCACTGCAGCAGGCGCAGGGCAGCATCGTGCCGGGGCCGGGTATCGCCCGATACGCGATTGCTTGGGACGGCTACGTTACCGTCGAGGGCCGCAAGTGGGATGCGATCCTGGTCGAGGCGGGCGACGCTTCTGCACCGGACGGCATGCTGCTGGCGCAACGCTATGAGGCGAAAGAAGCCGGCTTCTTCTCGAAGAAGCGCCGTAATGTGGGTGTCGGTAATCCGCTGGCTGTCGGATCCACGCCGTCGCGCTTGTGGACAGGTAATCCATGAGATTCGCGGCCGCTGCACTGATTGTGGTGCTCATGCTTTTCGCAGGCATCGCCCTGGCGGGCGCAGGCCATGGCTGGATGCTCGGCGCGTATGGATGCTGGGCGCTGACACCTATCGCGGGTCTGGCCTGGTTGAATGCGCTGAGCCAAAGACCTTCGAAGCGCTCGGCTGTCGCCACTTTGTCGCTTGGGATTTTGGTATGTGCGGTCGTCGGCATTACCACTACCAGTGGAGCAGGCGAAAATTTCGTCAGCTATTTTCGCATCAATGGAATAGAAGGTCGGGCGCTCGCAGGTGTCGCTTACCTCAACGGGACGCTCGCCTCATTAGTGGCCTGGGTCCGCGCGAGGGAACGATGATGAAATGGATGGCACTCTTGATACTCGGCCTTGCCAGCCTCCCTGCAAAGGCGATCTGCGTTGTCGAAGAGGGGCACAAATACGGTAGCGACCTTGACGCCGCGGACCATGTGTTTGTCGCAACGATTACCCAGGCCAAGCTGGTCGGAGATGCCGCACTGCTGCCTAGCCGACCGGTCGCCGGCAAGTATGCGAAGTGGTTCCGGTACCCGATTGATTACGAGTTTTCCGTGCTGGCTACCCTCAAAGGCAATCCTGCGGCCGTCGGACATCTCAAAGGCGAAGCCGTCTACGACCCACCGGATGGACGCGATAGCCTTATTGCCGAGAGCATCCAATGGCAGCCCGGTGACGTGGTGCTGGTTGTGGCGACAGGCGATGGACCCGCAACGCTGACGTTCTGCGGACCCTCCAAGCCGTTCGACTGGGCCGTCCCCTTACTACGGGAAGAGGGTCGGCACGATCTGGACGCGTTCCTGCAACGCGCGGACTAACTAGCCACCTGCCTTCAGCCACTGCCGTCGATGGCTGCGCGCCGCTCACGTCAGCGGCGCGATATCACCCGTCGCCTCGTTCCACCCGCGTTCGGTACGCGTAGACATTGTCGCCATCGATACGCGTCTCCTGCGTTCCCACCACTGTATTGATCTTGGTATCCGAGCCGGTTATCGGCTTGGCTTCAATCGTGGTCTCGCTCTCGAACGCATGCGACTTGTCGGTATTGCGGTAGTACCGGTACAGCATCCAGTACAGCGCGGTTGCGCCGACCGGGCCAGCCGCGAGTAGCCACAGGCCACTGTCATCGCTCATGACGCCACCACCAGGAACCAAAGGACCAGAGTTTCAATAATCGAACCCGTGGCCAGCGCCGCCAGCAGCAACTTCCACTGCTGCACCGGCACGCTGCCCATGGTTTCGCCGGTGCGGCCATTCACCGCGATGTAGTGCAGCATGCCGCCGTTGCGGCCGGGCTGGTGATAGGAATACAGCCATACCGGCAGATACATCGACACCCAACGCGTGCCATGTACCTCCAGTTGCTCCTGTTCCCAGCGCACGCCGCGGTCGTAGCGGCGCACCGAGTTTTCCACCTGGGCGCGGGCAATCGACAGCAACTGATCTTCCAGCCGCGGCCGCATCTTTTCCACATCCAGGTTGCGCTTCTCGGAGCTGAAGCCCAACAGATACGAGGCGTTCCACTTCAGCGCATTCTTGGTATCGAACGGCAGAATGGTGTTGATGATGTTGTTGGTGTTGACGTTGGTGTCCAGATTTCCGCGCTCGGCGCTGGACTCCAGCGTCAGATCGTCAACGGTGAAGTCCACCTCGCGCTCGACCCGGTATACGTCGGCGTCGTAGTAGGTTTTCTTCTTGTCGCCGGTGCCACGCGTGTACTCGCGCGTCTTGATTTCGCCCTTGCCGGTCACGTTCGCGCTGACATTGCTATCCACGATCATGTAGGGCAGATACACGCCCACCACATTCTCGGGAGTGAACTGCTCCTTGAACGCCTTCAGCGCGAACATGCGGCGCTTGTCGACGAACTGGCGGATGCGCGCCACCGCATCGTCCTTCTTGATATGGAAGGGCAGCACCGCATCGGGCACTGCACCGTTGGCCACTTGCTCGTTGACGCCGAACACGTGCCGACACCAGTGGCAGCGGGCGGTCATGCTGCTCTCGGTGTTGACGGTCACTTCGGCGCCGCAGCCGGTGCATTTGAAGCTCATCAGGCTGGCGGTGCCGGCGTCGATATCGCGTGCGCCCGACGCAATCACCGTGCCGCGCAATTGATCGATGCCTACACCGAGACCGAACGCTTCTTCCACCCGCTCGCCGTGCCACTCGTGACGACAGTACTGGCAGACCAGCAAATCAGTGCCCAGCTTCAGGCGCACGTCGGTGGAACCGCACTTCGGGCAGCGGTTCAGACCGTCCTTCAACTCGGCGGCGGCGGTATCCAGCGCAACCGGATCCGGCGCCTGCAGCTCGTCGCGGATGGCTTCCGGCAAGGTCGACGGATCCACCGGAAACTGGCCGGGCAGGGGCGGTACGTCCCGGGGTGAGCCGGGACCGGTCACAGACGCCGTCGGCAACGGCGGCGGTACTTTGGGGTCGGACATGTTGTGCTTGTGCCTACTGCTTACAGACCCAGGGTCTTGGCCTTGAGCGTGTCGTAGTCGCTCTGCGTTATCAGGCCCAGGTCCAACATTTCCTTGGCCTTCTTCAACTTGGCGACCGGATCATCGGCAGCGGGTGCAGCGGGCGTTGCCGGTTGCTGCAGGCCGCCGATGCCGCCGAGCATGCCCGACGCCATGCCCACACCGACCAGACCGGCCGCACCACCATTCTCACCAGCCGACTGGATACCCTGCGCCACGCTCGCCTGCAAATTGGAATTGCCGCGGCTACCGCTCAGCGCCTCGGCGCGCTGCACGGTCTTGAGCAGCTCGCGGGTGTTGGCGTCGTACTCGATCGAGACAATCGCGGTCTTGACGATCGCCAGGCCGCGGTCGGACTTCCACTGATAGCCTTGCTCCACCGCATCGGACAGGCTCTGGGCAAAGCCCAGCGAATCCTGCTGCAACTTGGTGATGCGATTGCCCTTGGCCGGGTCGTTGCTGTACAGGCTGAAAGCCGGTGCCAGCGAACCCACCACTTCGTTGAACAGCTGGCTGGCAGCGGCGTTGTCCATATCGGTGAAGTCGAACACCTGGCCCGGCTGCAGATAGCTGGCGGGTACAAAGTTCTTCACGAACAGAATCGGGTCGACGATCTTCAACGTGTACGAGCCGCGCGTAACCGCGCCGACCTGGGTGTTGAGGAAGGCGTCGTCCCAGTAGATCTCGGACTGCGTGCCGAAGCGGTTGTCCGGCAGCTCCTTTAGCGACACAAAGAACGCCGCCTGCTGGCCACCCGGCTGGCCGCCGAACTTGAAGCGCTCCCAGCTCTGCTTGATCAGCGGGCTGACGATGCCGTCGCCGGCAAAGATGGATTGCGAGTTGATGTCGTCCGAGCGCCACTCGTAGCCGCCGGGTTCGGCGACAAAGCCGGTGACCTTGCCGTCCTGGAACAGCAGCAGGCCGTAGCCTTCGGGCACGACGATTTTCGAGCCGTTGCTGATGATGTTGGACGAGCCACTGGTGTTCGAACCGCGACCAGCATTCGTGCCACGCGGGACTGCCGCAAACAGCGCTGCGGTGGCGGGCAGGCCGGCCGGCACCGTGTAGAAGTCTTTCCACTGGTCCGCGAGAACGCCACCGACTGCGCCTTTAACTGCCTGTATGAGACCCATGACGACTCCTTAACGATTTGTGGGGGCGGGCTGTGTGCCCGGTTGCGCCATTAAATATAGCAGTGGTGTGTTACGGGCAAGGTCAGAAGTCATATGCCATGACATTGCCGGCGGCTGGCTGACCCGCGATTTGTAGGAGGGGCTGACCAGACGTGCGTCTGTTAGAAACCAGCCCCGAAGCCGATAGCGCATCCGGATTCCGTATAGGTCGTTTGTCGAAGATATGGGGAGCGAGGTGCTTTTGGGCTTTTGGCTTTTGGCTTTTGGATCTTGGCGCTGGCGCGGAGCCTTCAAAGTGGTTTGGTTGCTACGCGCTCCCCGCGGGGGGTCACTTTGACCAGCCATGCGGCTGTTGAAGAGCGCTTCTTTGCTTGTGCAAAGAAAAGTAACCAAAAGAA
>DATLHT010000087.1:0-2602 GCA_035539795.1 Burkholderiaceae bacterium | reverse complement strand
CTCTGGCGCCCTCGTCGCCATCGGCCTTGTGATGCTTGCCGTGTTCATTCCGGCGGCATTCGTGCCGGGCATTCCGGGCGTATTCTTCCGTCAGTTCGCAGTCGCCATCGCGACGGCTTCTGCGGTCTCGCTGCTTGTCTCACTCACGCTGTCGCCGGCCATGGCCGCGATGCTGCTGAAGCCACACTCGCACGAACCGACGAAAAAGGGCGGAATCTTCGGTCCGCTTCAGTGGCTGGCCGACAAGTTCAACCAAGGCTTCGATTGGCTGTCGGATCGTTATGGCCGGATCACGGGCCGTCTGGTGCGCATGTCGGTGATCATGCTGGTCGCGTACGCCGCCCTGCTCGGCCTGACCGGTTGGCGCATGACGGAGACGCCGACGGGCTTCATTCCCGATCAAGACCAAGGCTTCCTGATCGGCGTTATTCAGCTTCCGCCGGGCGCTTCGCTTGAGCGTACGGATGCCGTCGTCAAACGAGCGGCCGCCCAGCTGGCGCAGACTGAAGGCGTGCAGGATCTGGCGGCGTTTGCCGGCATGGATGGCGCGAGCTTCACCAACTCATCCAATGCGGGTGTGATGTTCATTCGTCTGAAGCCGTGGGAGGAGCGTGGCTCCGCCCTGAACGCGCAGGCGATGGCCGGACAGATCATGGGCGCCATGGGCGCGATCGAAGAAGCCAACATCTTCGTGCTGGCGCCGCCTGCGGTGCAAGGCATGGGTAATGGCGGCGGCTTCAAGATGATGCTGCAGGATACGTCGGGCAAAGGCTACAAGGCCCTTGAGCAGGCGCAGCTGCAGATCGTCGGCATGGCAAGCCAGCCTGGCGCGCCTGTCACCGGCGTGTTCCCCGGCTTCAACACCGGCAGCCCACGCGTGACGGCGGAAGTCGATCGCGAGAAGGCACTGATGATGGGCGTCGAGCCGTCGGAAATCTTCGGCGCGATGGGCACCTATCTCGGTTCTGCCTATGTGAACGACTTCAACATGCTGGGCCGCACCTTCCGTGTGACGGCGCAGGCTGAGCCGACGATGCGCGACGATGTCTCCGATATCGCCAACCTGAAAGTGCGTTCGGTATCAGGCGGCATGGTTCCGCTTGGATCGGTGGCGACGCTCAAGGACGATACGGGACCGGTGCGCGTCGTTCGCTTCAATCTGTTCCCTGCGGCTGAGATCCAGGGCGCGGCTGCTCCGGGTACTTCCTCCGGCGCCGCGCTGGCTGCGATGGAGAGCTATGCGTCGCAGCTCCCGGCAGGGTTCAACTACGAGTGGACCGAGTTGGCGTTGCAGGAGAAGTCACAGGGCAATACCGGCCCGATCGTCTTCCTCATGGCTGTCGTGCTCGTCTTCCTCGTGCTGGCTGCCCAGTATGAAGCGTTCACGCTGCCGCTCGCTGTGATCCTCATCGTTCCGATGTGTATCCTCGCGGCGATCATCGGCGTGAACATCCGCGGCTTCGACAACAACATTCTCACGCAGGTAGGTCTGTTGGTGCTGGTCGCGTTGGCCTCGAAGAACGCGATTCTGATCGTGGAATTTGCCCGTCAGGCGGAAGAGCAAGGCAAGACACGGTTCGAGGCTGCTGTTGAAGCCGCCAAGACGCGCCTTCGCCCGATCCTGATGACATCGTTCGCCTTTATCTTTGGTGTCGTGCCGCTAATGCTGGCGACTGGCCCCGGACAGGAGATGCGTCAAGCGCTCGGTACGGCAGTGTTCTTCGGGATGCTGGGCGTGACGTTCTTCGGCCTGCTGTTCACGCCGGTGTTCTACGTGGTGTGTCGGTGGATTTCGGAGCGGTTGCCGGGCGGCAAACGCCGCGTGCCTGATCTGGCGCCTGTACCGGAACATCCGCAACCTCTGCAGCCTGCGGAGTAAAAGAAAGCCTCCAGCCTGATCGGGCTGGAGGCTTTCTACTTTTGGGATTTGAAGTCGCTCAGTTCGTGTTGAGCATTTCGTGGATCTTGGCCGTCAGCCCTTCAAGCTGGAACGGCTTCAGGAGCATTTCCATGCCGGGCTCAAGGAACTCGCTGCGCACGGCTGCTTCGGCGGCATAGCCCGTCATGAAGAGGACTTTGAGGTTCGGTCGATTGCTGCGCGCGATCTCCGCAAGCTGACGGCCGTTCATTCCGGGAAGACCCACGTCGCTGACCATAAGGTCGATGTGAGTGTGTTTGCGCAGAGCAGCAAGCGCCTGCTCCGGGTCGCTCGCCTCAATGGCGCGGTAATGCAGATCGCGCAGCACCTCGAGGATCAGCATGCGTACTTGCGTATCGTCTTCGACCACGAGCACAGTTTTACCTGCACCACCTTCGTCGGCGACGGGTGACTCGGACTGTTCCATGGCCGTCTCCGGCGAACTGCACGGAAGGAGTAGCGTGACCGCAGTACCTTTGCCGACTTCGCTGTCGATCTGGACACTTCCGCCCGACTGGTTGACGAAGCCGTAGACCATGGAGAGGCCAAGGCCGGTGCCCTGCCCGATCGGCTTGGTCGTGAAGAAGGGCTCGAACACGTTGGCGAGCACTTCGGGCGACATTCCGGTGCCGGTATCGCGGACAGAGACGGAGATCATCGGATCGCCACTACCCGTGGCAGGTA
>DATLHT010000086.1:0-21291 GCA_035539795.1 Burkholderiaceae bacterium | reverse complement strand
CGGCCTGATCGCCCAGGGCATCGAGCCCGGTGAGCATGTTGCGCTGTGGATGGCCGACCGGCCCGACTGGCTCGTGGCCCGCTGGGCCATCCCCATGATCGGGGCCGTGCTGGTGCCGGTGAACACGCGCTTTCGCGAGAAAGATGTCGGCTATGTGCTGGCCCAGTCCGATGCCCGCACGCTGATCGTGCAGCACGGCGCGGTACGCGGCGTGCGCTATCTGGACATCCTCGAGCGCCTCGAACCGGGCCTGGCAACGCAGCCGCAGGGCGCGTGGCAGTGCAAGGAGATGCCGGAGTTGCGCCGGGTGATCGGTCTGCAGGCGGATGAAGCGACGCCGTTGCCGGACAGCATCATGTCGTTTGCAGCCATCGAGGCTGCTGGCCGGGCGCTGCTCGACGATGGCGTGCTGGAACAGCGTGTGGCCGGCGTCAAGCCCACCGACGTGGCGCAGATCCTGTACACCTCGGGCACCACCTCGTTCCCTAAAGGAGCGATGGTCTGCCACGGCCCCCTCCTGCAGAACAATGCTTATGCGGCCGACTGCATGGGTTTCGACACGAGCGACAAGTATCTGTCGTGCGTGCCGCTGTTCACTGCGACTGGCACGTTCTACACGATTGCGCTGTGGCTGGCTGGCTCGACCATGGTCATTACCGACCAGTTCAATCCGCAGATCTTCTGCGAGACGGTCGAGCGCGAGCGTATCACGGGCAGCTATTTCGTCGACACCATCGTGCAGGACCTGAAAGCCTTCCCGGATCTCGGCAAGTATGACCTGTCGACGCTGCGGACCGGCTCGGGCGCACCGTTGCCGACCGCCTCGTTCCGCTGGCTGACGGAAACCATTGGCATGAAGGAACTGGTGAGCGCCTACGGTCTGTCGGAAACGTCGAACGCCGTGGTGCGGACGCGCTGCGAGGATCCGCTCGAGAAGCGCGCGATCACCAGCGGTCGCCCCTGCGATGGCGTGCAGGTGCGCATCGTCGATATCGACACTGGCGAAGTGCTGCCGCACAGCCGCGTGGGCGAGATTCTGGTCGGTGGCTATACGGTCATGAAGGGCTATTACAAGCGCCCCGATGAAGATGCCAAGGCTTTCGATGCTGAAGGCTGGTTGCGCACGGGCGACCTCGGCGAGCTCGATCCCGACGGCTACCTGATCTACCGTGGCCGCGTCAAGGAGATGATCAAGCCTGGCGGCTTCAATGTGGCGACGCAGGAAATCGAAGTGTTCCTGAAAACGTACCCCGGCGTGCGCCAGGCGGTGGTCGTCGGTGTACCCGATGCCCGGCTTGGTGAAGTGGCGTATGCCTACGTTGAGCTGGGGGACGATGCGCAGGTGACCGAGCAGGCGTTGATCCAGTATTGCAAGGACAACATTGCCAGCTACAAGGTGCCGCGCTTCGTCGAGTTTGTGACTGAGTGGCCACTGACCGGTAGCCAGAAAATCAAGAAGCTGGAACTGAAGGCCCGTGCCGAGAAAACGCTCGAGGCGCGCGTGCCACAGCAGGCGGAGGCGACATGATTAGATATATCTTCAAACGATTCGGGCAGTCGTTGGTCACGGTGCTGCTGGTGACCATCATCATCTTCCTGATCATCCGGCTGATCGGTGACCCGACTCACCTGATGCTGCCCCCGGAAGCCACGGAGGCTGACCGCGAAGTCCTGCGTCAGCAGATGGGTCTGGACAAGCCGTTGCTCGTACAGTACGGCATCTACCTGCTCGATCTAGTGCAGGGTAACCTCGGCATGTCGTACCGGTTTGCCTTGCCGGCACTGGATGTGGTGACCCACGCCCTCGGGCCGACGCTGTTGCTGACGGTTACCGCGCTGACGTTCGGCATCCTGATTGGTGTTCCGCTCGGCGTGATCTCGGCGGTGCGCCGCGATGGCGTGATCGACCAGATCGCGACGGTGTTCGGCATTCTCGGACAGGCGGCCCCGCCGTTCCTGTTCAGCCTGCTGTTTATCCGGTTGTTTTCTATCGAACTATCCTGGTTTCCCACCAGCGGGTACGGCAAGATCAGCAACCTGATCCTTCCAGCGATTGCACTGGGCTGGTATTCGGCGGCCGGGATCATGCGGCTGACCCGCTCGAGCATGGGCGAAGTGATGGACTCGGAGTATGTGAAGCTTGCCCGCATCAAGGGTGTGCCGGAACGCACCATCATCCGCAAGCATGCACTGCGCAATGCCTTGCTGCCGATGATCACCTTCACCTCGCTGCAGTTCGGCATCCTGATGGGCGGCGCTGTGTCGGTCGAATTCATCTTTGCCTGGCCGGGCGTGGGGCGTCTGATTCTCGAGTCGATTTCCAATCTCGACTACGCCGTCGTTCAGGCAGCCGTGACTGTTGGCGCCCTGATCTTCACTCTGGTCAACCTTGGCGTGGACATCCTCTATGCCTACATCGATCCAAGGATTCGCTATGCGTGATATACCAACCATTCAATTGAGGCAGGTTCCGGCCGACCCGAGTCTGGCCGTCCCGGTAGCCCGTACTTCCCGAGGCCGCATGCTGGCCAGGCTCCAGGTGAGCATCGCCGCGCTGATTGCGCTTGCGATCGTCGCAGTGGCGCTGTTTCCCGGTCTGTTCGCACCTCATGACCCGAATGCGATTTCGCTGTCGGACATTCTCAAGCCGCCATCAGCCGAGCACTGGTTCGGCACTGACCAGCTGGGCCGCGATTTGTTGTCGCGTGTCATCTGGGGTTCGCAGGTGTCGCTGTATGTGGCACTGTCGGCCGTCATGCTGGCCGGTATCGTGGGTAGCCTGATCGGGATCGCCGCGGGTTATATCGGTGGCGCGGTAGACGCCGTCGCCATGCGCCTGGCTGACATTCAGCTGGCGTTGCCAGCGGTGATTCTGGCACTGGTGCTGGTGGGTGCCATTGGCTTCAGCATGTTCAACCTGATCGTGGTGCTGAGCCTGGCCAACTGGGCGCGCTTTGCCCGGGTGACGCGTTCCGAGGCCCTGTCCCTGCGTCAGCGTGACTTCGTGCTGCTGGCCAAGCTGGCTGGTGCGTCGAAGATCCGCATCATCCTGGCGCACATCGTGCCGAACGTGATCAATACCTTCATTGTTCTGGCTACCCTCGACGTGGGCATCATCATCATCCTGGAAGCGACGCTGTCGTTCCTGGGCCTGGGTGTGCAGCCTCCGACCGCCTCCTGGGGTTCCATGATCGCGGATGGCCGTGGATACCTCGAAACCGCATGGTGGATCTGCGGTATTCCCGGCATCGTGCTGATGGCAGCCGTGCTTTCCGCTAACCAGCTCGGTGACGCCCTGCGCGATTGGCTGAGCCCCAACATGCAGCGAGCGTGGTCATGACAGTCATTCTGGAAGCAAAGAACCTGACGACGATGCTGCGCAACCGCGCCGGCATCGTCACCGCGGTCGACAACGTCAGCCTGAAGGTCCGTGCCGGACGTTCGCTGGCCCTGGTCGGTGAATCCGGCTCTGGCAAGAGCATGACCTGTCTGTCGATGCTGGGTCTCCTGCCTTCGAGCGGGCGCCTGATGGGTGGCGAGGTACTCTTCAAGGGGCGTGATCTGGCGAAGATGTCGCCTGCCGAAATGCAGAAGGTGCGCGGCAAGGAAATCGGCATGATCCTGCAGGATGCGATGACCTCGCTGAATCCATTGCTGACGATCGGTGACCAGGTGAGCGAGATCTTCCGGGTGCACCAGGGCATCACCAACAAGGCTGAGCTGCGCCGTCGCTCCATTGAAGTTCTGGAAAAGGTCAAGATTCCGGCTGCCGAGGAACGCCTCGATAGTTACCCGTTCCAGTTCAGCGGCGGCATGCGCCAGCGCGTGTCGATCGCCATCAATGTGGCGATGTCACCCGACTTGCTGCTCTGCGATGAGGCCACCACGGCACTCGATGTGACGGTGCAGCAACAATTGCTCAAGCTGCTGCGCGATCTCCAACAGCAAAACAATATGGCCATCGTGTTCGTGACGCACGATCTGCATCTGGCCGCGCAGTTCTGCGACGACGTGGCCATCATGTATGGCGGCCGCATTGTCGAGACCGGCCCGATCAGTGAGGTGTTCGCCCAGCCGACGCACCCCTACACGATTGGTTTGCTCAATGCCGTGCCGTCGCTGGCACGCTACAGCGATCGCCTGTCGGCGATTCCCGGTCAACAGCCGACGCTGGCCCGCTTGCCGCAAGGCTGCCGCTTCGAGCCGCGCTGCGAGCATGCAGTGGAGCAGTGTCGTTCGCATTACCCGGACTGGTTCGAGTGGGGCGATACAGGTCGCCGTACTGCTTGCTGGCGTACCGCGGATTCGCTGAACGGCACGTTGGCCGGCATCCCCGTGCGCGTGGACAAACCGGTTTCGGAGGTGGCTTGATGAGTCAATCGTTTCTCAAGGTAGAAGGTCTGCGCAAGACCTATGACGTACGCCGGGGCCTGTTTGGCCGTGCGCGACCGCTGCATGCGATCGCCGGTGTGTCGTTTGAGGTCGAGGCCGGGACCACGTTTGGCCTGGTGGGCGAGTCGGGCTCCGGCAAGACCACTATTGCAAAAATGCTCATGCTGGCGGAACGCCCCTCGGCCGGTTCGATCCAGTTGAATGGGCAGGATCTGGCCGGTCTGCGCGGCAAGGAACTCGATAAGTTCCACCTGGAACTGCAGCCGGTGTTGCAGGACCCGTTCAGCTCCCTGAATCCGCGCATGCGCATCGGCAACATCATCGATGAGCCGCTGCGTATCCACAATCTGCTGAGCGGTGCGGAACGCGACAAACGTGTACGCGAACTGCTCGAGTTGGTGGGTCTGCCTGCCGATGGTGGTCGTCGCTTCCCGCATGAACTGTCGGGCGGCCAGCGCCAGCGCGTGTCGATCGCGCGCGCACTCGGGCCGAATCCCAAGTGCATGATTCTGGATGAGCCGGTGTCGGCGCTCGACGTGTCGATCCAGGCGCAGATCCTGAACTTGCTCAAGGACCTGCAGGGTCAGCTTGATCTGACCTACATCCTCATTTCACACGATCTCGCGGTCGTGGCGTACATGAGCAAGCGCATCGGCGTGCTGTATCTCGGTGAGTTCATGGAGATCGGCGAGACCGAGGATATCGTCCGCAATTCGCGTCATCCGTATACCCAGGCGCTGATCGCCTCGGTGGAGTCGCGCAGTGGCGGCGCGTCGGCCACGATGGTGTCGGGCGAAATCCCGTCGCCAATGAATCCGCCGCCCGGATGTCCGTTCAATCCGCGCTGCCCGCACGCCGTGGATCGCTGCCGTAGCGAAAAGCCCAAGCTGCGTGAGATCGAGCCCGGCCACTGGGCCGCATGCCATTTTTCCGAATCGATTCCGAATGTGACAGCGAACACCGCAGCACCGGCAGTCGATACTTCCGCCAAGACAGCGCAACCTCATATTGCGCTGGTACAAAAACCTGTTCCTGTTCAGGAGACACCATGAATTTCGATTCGCACGACGTTTTGAAAACCCCTCTGCTGACCGAGCTGAATGAACTCGTTCAGACCAAATTCCGCGAGCGCGAAGCCAAGTATTTCGACAATGTCGACATGCCGCTTGAGAACCTGCAGGATCTGTTCGAGCGAGGCCTGCTGACGACCACGGTGTCGCGCGAGCATGGCGGTCTCGGCAGCCATGTGCTGTCGGAAGAAGATCCGGCTACGTTCTACCAATCGATCCGTACTGTGGCACGCGTGTCGCCCGGCACGGCACACTGCATGCAGGTGCAGAATCATGTGGCCTGGGCCATCGACTCGATCGGTACCGACGAGCAGCGCAAGCTCTTCATCGAGCCGATGATGAAGGAAATGAAGCTGTCGTCCTTCGTCGGCAGCGAGGCGAACCGCAAGCAAATGTACGTGCTGCGCACGACGGCCAAGAAGGTTGATGGCGGCTACATCGTCAACGGCAACAAGAACTACGCCACCAATGGTTTCGACCGCGGCCTGGCGGTGATCTTCGCGACCATCGAAGGCGAGACCGACTACTTCAAGTCGCACCTGATGGTGATCGTCGAGCCGGGCATGAAGGGCGTCTCGCAGAACGACAACTGGTATCGCCCGACTGGCATGCGTTCGTGCCCCAGCCCCGAGATCTATCTCGACAACGTGATGATCGACCAGAACCACGTGCTGGGCGAGCCGGGAGCTTATCCCGCAGGCCGCTGGCAGGGTCGTTTCCACCTGGGCTTTGCCGCCAACTACCTGGGCATGCTGGAAGGCATGTACATGTGGGTCAAGGATGGCCTGGTGAAGCGTGGCCGTGGCAAGGATGCCTTCGCACAGCTGCGCGTCGGCGAAATCAGCACTGCCCTGTATGGCGCGCAGGTTGCCTTCGAGAACGCCATCAACACATGGCGTACCAAGGACATCCAGCGTGCTGAACTGGCCTCGATGCGCGCCAAGGCCATCTGCGCCCACGCCGCACTCCAATCGCGTGACCAGCTCATCATGCTGTCGGGTTCGACCGCGCTGTTCGATGAGTTCCCGCTGGGCCGCATGCTGCGCGACCTCGATACGCACATCCTGCACGTCGGCCACGACCGCACTGCGCAGATCATCGGTGCGTCCGAGCTGGGCGAAGTGTTCGACTCGACGCTGCAACGCTAAGGACTAAGGAAGCAAGATGGATTTTCAACTCACGGGTGATCAGCGCGAGCTGATCGCCGCTACCGAAAAGCTGTGCACGCAGTTGCTGCCGCTTGCCAAGGAAGCGCACGAAGGCGAGAAGCGTGGCGATTTCGCCCCGCTGCAGAAGCTGCGCAAGGCCATGGCCGAGAATGGCTTGCTCGGCCTGAACATGCCGACCGAATACGGCGGCATGGGCTTGCCGCTGCTGGACACGCTGCTGCTGATCCAGACCATCCAGAAGGTGGATTCGACCATGGGCGGCCTGACCCACCGGACGTCGACCGGCGCCATCGGCGCCATTCTCGAACTGGGCACCGACGCGCAGAAGGCGCAGTACGTGACTGGCGTGGCGCGCGGCGACATCGGCGTGAGTATCGGCATCACTGAGCCGAATGCCGGTTCGGCTGCCACGGCGATGACGACCCGCGCCCGCATCGAGGGCGACGAGGTGGTCATCACCGGCCAGAAAATCTTCATCAGCGCGGCCAAAGCGCATCACTACACGATGCTGTACTGCCGCTTCGGCACGACCGGCCGCGCCAGCGACATCGGCGCGGTGATCGTGCCGCACGATGCACCGGGCCTGACCATCGGCAACGGCTCGGAGAACATGGCGGGCGAACGCCAGTACGAACTGTTCTTCGACGACTGCCGCATTCCGAAGGCAAATATCCTGGCTGAGGGCAATGCCTTCGGCAAGCTGATCAGCGTGTACAACAGCGAACGCCTGGGCAGTATCGCGCGCATGCTCGGTTCGGCGCAGGCATCGTTCGAGTTCGCACTGCAGTACGTGCAGGAGCGTGAGCAGTTCGGCCGCCAGCTGGCGGACTTCCAAGGCCTGCAGTGGATGCTGGCGGAGATGAAGGTCAAGCTCGAAGCCGCGCAACTGCTGACGTACCGCGCTGCCGCGAATACGGCCATCGGCCTGCCGTCGCCGCTCGAAACCTCGGTCGCCAAGGTCTATGTGGCCCAGGCCGCCAAGGAAATCTGCGACGACGCGATCCAGCTGCTGGGCGGCTACGGTTACATGACCGAGTACCCGGTCGAGGCGCGTTACCGCGAAGTGCGCGGTGGTTCGATCTACGGCGGCACGCTGCAGATCCACAAGAACATGATTGCCGGCCATCTGCTGAAGCGCAAGAACAGCCAGTGGGTCAAGGGGAAGGAATGAAACTCGCAGAACTGCAGGACCGCGAACCCGTCATCGTGGCCACGCTGCGCACGCCCGTCGGGCGTCGCAACGGGTCGCTGAAGGACTGGCATGCGACCGCGCTGCTGGCGGAAGTGTTCGGTGCCATCATCGACAAGGCAGGCATCCCGCGCGAGCAGATCGATGATGTGGTGGCCGGCTGTGCCACCCAGGTCGGCGAACAGGCCGGCAACGTGGCGCGTACCGCCTTGCTGATGGCGGGCTTTCCGTTCTCGGTGCCGGGGACTACGGTGCAGCGCGCCTGCGGCTCGTCGCAGCAGGCCGTGCATTTCGCCGACAATCTGATCCGCAGCGGTGTGTGCGATGTGGTGCTGGCTGGCGGCGTCGAGCAGATGTCGAAGACGCGTGGTGGCAACGAGGATACGACGTATGGCAAGCGCTATCCGGACGAGCTGGTGCAGCGCCTGTCGATGCCGTCGATGGGCATTGCTGCGGAGCGTATCGCCGAGCGCTGGAACATGAGCCGTACTTACCTCGACGAACTGGCGGTGCGCAGCCATGAGCTGACTGCAGCAGCGCACGACGCGGGCCGCTTTGCCGCGTCCATGCTGCCGATCAAGCAGCCGGACGGTTCGGTGTTTGATTTCGATGAAGGCCTGCGTCGCGGTACCACCGTGGAAACGCTGGCCGGCCTCAAGACGTCGTTCCGCGAAGATGGTCGCGTCACTGCCGGCAACGCGAGCCAGGTGTCGGATGGCGCTTCCGCGGTGCTGATGATGACGGCTGCCAAGGCGCGTGAATTCGGCCTGCGTCCGCGTGCACGCCTCAAGGCGCAGCTCGTGGTGGGTGTCGATCCGGAGATCATGCTGACTGGCCCGATCCCGGCGACCCAGCAGATCCTGCAGCGTTCGGGTCTCAAGCTCGATGACATCGACCTATTCGAAATCAACGAGGCCTTTGCTTCGGTGCTGGGCGCATGGCTGCACGATATCAAGCCGGATCTCAACCGCGTGAACGTCAATGGCGGTTCCATCGCCATGGGCCATCCGCTCGGTTCGACCGGTGCGCGCCTGATGACCATCCTGCTCGACGAGCTGGAACGCCGTGGTGGCCGCTACGGTCTGCAGTCGATGTGCTGCGGGGGTGGCCTGGGCACGGCCACCGTCGTCGAGCGCATCGAGTAAGCCCGCATGGGCGTCGCAGCGCGCGCGCTCGAGGTCGCGCAGCTGGAGCAGATGCTCCGGTTGCGTGATGACTGGGCGCTGTTCGACGTGCGCGGACCGGTCGAGGCCGAACGCGGCCACATTCCGGGCGCCACCAGCCTGCCACGCCGCCGCATCGAGTTGCGGATCGAGGCGCTGGTGCGTGACCGTGCCACACCCATCGTCCTGGTGGATGACGACAGCGGCCGCGCATCGCTCGCAGCCCAGACATTGATCGCCCTGGGCTACCGCAAGACCACTTGGCTGCAGGGCGGCATTGCCGCCTGGCAGGCGGCAGGTCATAAGCTCGCGACCGGCAACAACGTGCCGAGCAAGCTGTTCGGCGAACATGCCTATCACGATTTTTCCATTCCCGACATCACTGCCGACACGCTCGCTGCATGGCAGCGCGAAGGCCGCGACGTGCGCCTGTTCGACGTGCGCACGCCGGAGGAATATGCGGAAGCTTGCATTCCCGGTGCGACGAGCGGACCCAGTTTCGATATTGCACGCCATGCCGGCGATCTGCAGCAGCACGACGCGCCGGTGGTAGTGCATTGTGCCGGCCGCACGCGTAGCCTGATCGCCGCGCAGACGCTGCGCGAACTTGGCGTGACGCAGGCAGTAGCCTTGCGCAACGGCACCATGGGCTGGCACCTCGCCGGCCTGCAAGTCGAGCGCGGCGGCACGCGTGCACTCGGCACGCCGTCTGCAGCGAGTCTGGCGCAAGGCATCCATGGCAGCTTGCAGCTTGCTGAAGCTGCGGGTGTCGGAGTGGTCGATGCGACCATGCTGGCCATCTGGCTGCGCCAGGCCGATAACCTCTATGTGTTCGATGTCCGCCAGGTCGAAGCCTATGTGGCTGGCCATATTCCCGGGGCACAGGCGGTGCCGGGCGGGCAGGTGGTACAGCGGGCGGACGATTTCATTGCAGTGCGCGGTGCGCGCATCGTGTTGGTGGATGACGATGGTACCCGCGCACGCCTGACAGCCGTGTGGCTGCGGCGTATGGGTTTTCCGAATGTGCTGGTGCTGTCAGGCGGTATCGCCGCGTGGCGCGCGGCAGGCGGCGTGCTCGAGAGCGGGCGGATGCGCCGTGCGCCGGCCGGCTGGGTGGCCGCGCGGGCCGGGGTGCGTCTCGTCACGGCGCAGGATGTCGAAGCGCAGATCTCGCATCAGCCGGGCCTGGTGATACTCGATGTCGACACCAGTGCCCATTTCCGGCGTGGCCACGTGCCCGGCGCGCAATGGATGCCGCGCGGCTGGCTGGAGTTGCGGATTGCCGGGCTTGTGCCGGATCTCACGACCCCGCTGCTGGTGACCTGTGCGACGGGTGTGCAGGGTGTCTATGCAGCTGGCGCACTGAGTGCGCTTGGCTACCGGGCGGTGACGGTGCTCGATGGCGGTACGGCCAGCTGGCGGCGTGCCGGCTATCGGCTCGAGGCGGCAGAGCTGCCGCCGCAGGACGATATCCTGCTGCCGCCGTATGTGCGCGGCGAACAGGCGATGCGCGATTATCTGGCATGGGAGACCGATCTGGTCCGCGAGTAATGCCGGCAAGGGCCGCGATCAGAATGTTCCTGCCGCGTGGATGGGCGTGAGGCCATGGCCGTGCCACCCGGCACGCCGGTGTTCACTCCCAGTTCTGCTGCTCGGCTTCCAGCAGCTTCTCCAGCTGGCGCACTTCCTTGGCGAGCAGGCGCGCCATCTCCTCCCGGCGCGGACCGGCCAGGCGCGATTCGATCGCGGCAATACTGATGGCCGCATACGGCTGCCCCTGCGGCGGCCGGATCGCCATGCCGATGGCGGCGACGCCCGGCAGCACGTCTTCCACATTGATGGCATAGCCGGCTTCCTGCGAGATCTTCAGCGCCTTGCGCAGACGCTCGGGCGTCAGCTGGCTGAAGGTCGCGAAGCGCGCCGCGTTGGTGGCGATGGCGTGGTCGATTTCTTCCGGGGTCATGCCCATGAGCAGCGCCAGGCTGCCGGCACCGATGCCGAGCGGCCGGCGGCCGCCGATATTGAGTGTGCGCGTCTGGATCGGATAGCTGCCCTCAATGCGGTCGATGCAGACGGTGTCTAGGCCACTGCGCACCACCAGGAACACTGAATCCCCGCTCTTGTCGGCCAGCCGGTGCAGGGCAGGCTGGCAGATTTCCTTCAGGTTGTAGTGCGGCGTGGCGGCCAGCCCCAGCTCGTATACGACGTGGCCAAGGCGGTAGCGTTTGCTGACTGGATCCTGTGCCACCATGCCTTGCGCCACCAATCCCTTGACGATGCGATGGGCAGTCGGACGCTCCAGTTCGAGCGCATCCGCAATGTCTGCCAGCCGCAGGCCGGTCTGGCTGCGGGCTGCGATCTCGCGCAGGATGGTAATGGCGCGGTGGATGCTCTGTGTGCCCCAGGGTTGGGACTCGCCGTTTGCACTGGCTTTCCGGGTGCTCTTGCGCGGCACACGCTTGGATGCGGCGCTGTCGGCCACGGATTGCAGTGGTTCTGCAGTATTGTTTTTAGGTGCAATGGGCATGGCATATCCGAAAACAGGAGCTGATAGCGTATGCCAGCGATTATACGGTGCCACCCCCACGATGGGCGGGTAAAAAAACTTGTGGCAGGTGCATCCGAACGGCCGGCTGGCGGGTAGTAGTTCAGGCAGCAAATCCGCTGCGCACTGTACCACCTTTGAAGATGGAGATGACCATGAAGACCACCCGCCTGATGTATTGCCTGGCCGCCAGCACTCTGGTCCTGGCTGGATGTGAATCGATGTCGCCGACAATGGCCATGGCTCCGTTCGACCAGCTTGCGGTGCCGGAAAGTATTCGCGTGCCGGCGGGCCACAGGATCGTCTGGGAAACCGTCGGAACCGGCGATATCACCTATGAGTGTCGCGACAAGGCAAACATGCCGGGGCAGACCGAATGGGTCTTCGTTGGCCCCAAGGCCGTGTTGCGCGACCGCACGGGCAAGCAGGTCGGCACCTACTACGGTCCGCCCGCCACCTGGCAGGCCGAAGATGGCTCACGTGTGACAGCGACGCAGCTAGCCGTCGCGCCAGCCGGCGTGGGCAATTTGCCGTATCAGCTGGTCAAGGCCAATCCGGCCATGGGAAACGGCGCGATGCAGGGCGTGACATACATCCAGCGGGTGGCACTGAAAGGCGGTGTGGCGCCGGCCAGCCCGTGTACTCTGGCACAGAAGGGCGCGCGGGAAACGGTGAAGTACCAGGCCGACTATATTTTCTGGAAAGCCGTCTGACGTCGTGATCATCTGGCGTAGCTGCAGGGCAGCGGCGCGTACGAAAAACTCGTCGCCGCTGCGCTGTTTCCGGCACAATGCGTGATCACCTGACGACATGGATCGTGCATGGACGACCTTGCAGGCTTTGACTATGAGGCCGCCTTGGCCGCATGCGCCGCTGGCGATGCCGACGCATTGCGCCGCTTATATGAACACGAGGGGCCGCGCATGCTCGGCGTCGTGCGGCGAATTGTGCGGAACCAGGCATTGGCGGAGGATATCGTGCACGACGCATGCATCAATATCTGGACCCGTGCAGCCAGCTTCGATGCGACGCGTGGTTCGGCGCGTGGCTGGATCTTCAGTGTGACACGCCATTTGGCCCTGAACGCCATCCGCGATAACCACGAGATTGCGGTCGACGACGAGACTGCTGCGGTGCTCGATGCCGAAGCGGCACTGGTCGCATGGCAGGCCTCCGCCGATGCCTTGGCCTGGCGCACTGGCACTGGCCGCATGGCACATTGCCTCGAACAACTCGAGCCTGTGCGGCGCAGTTGTGTGCTGCACGCTTATGTGGAAGGGTTGACGCATAGCGAGATCGCGCGCCGCATCGGGACCCCGCTGGGCACGGTGAAGGCGTGGATCCGGCGCAGCCTCGATGCCTTGCGGGAGTGCCTGACATGAACCCGGAAACGGAGAGTGACGATCTGCAGGCCGAGGCCGGAGAGTATGTGCTCGGCACCATGTCGGCGGTGGAGCGCCAGGCGCTTGAAGCCCGTATGTCATCCAGTCCGGCACTGCGTGATGCCGTTGCAGCATGGGAGGCGCGATTATTACCGCTGGCGTACCTGGCTGAGCCGGTGGAGCCGTCGCCGTGGTTGTGGGATCGTATTCGCCGCAGCCTCCAGGTTCGCTTGGCGGACATGCCGAAGCGTACTGCAGCACCAAGCAGGTGGCAGGCCATTTGGCGCAACCTGCATTTGTGGCGTGGTCTGGCGTTAGCCGGCTGTGCGGCGGCGGTACTGTTGGGTGGTCTGCTCTCTGCACGTATCACCGCGCCGCCTGCCGTGCGCTACGTGGTCGTGCTCACCGCACCGCAGAGCGAAGCGCCCGGGTGGATCGTGCAAGCCAGCAGCGCCCGGCGCATCCGCCTGACCCCGCTGGCGACCATGACAGTGCCGGAGGGCAAGGCCCTGCAATTCTGGACCAAGGGCGAGGGTTGGAACGCGCCTGTTTCGCTCGGGCTGCTGCAGTCCGGACAAAGCCTGCAAGTTTCGCTCGATGCTTTGCCGCCGCTCCAGCCGAATCAGCTGTTCGAACTGACGCTCGAGCCGGCGACTGGTTCGCCGACAGGTCGACCCACCGGGCCTATCCAATATATCGGGCGCGCCGTCCAGGTCATGTGACCCTCCGCACGGGCGCACCTGCAAGTATCGGTGCTGATACATCTCAGCTTCGTATTATGCAATTAACCGCCAAGAGGGGGCGTGGCCCCGGAACACCGCTGCCACGAGAGTGGGGCGTCGCGGTACCCTTTAAGGGTTCAGCCAGGCGGGGCGCCGTTTTTCAAGGAATGCACTGATACCTTCGCGACCTTCTGCGGAGCCACGGATCTCGGCGATGCGATTGGCGGTATCGGTAATTAGGTCGGTATCGATGGGCGCACCGGCCACATCCTGTACCAGTCGCTTGCAGGCACGGACGGCTTCGGGCCCATTGGCCGCGAGCGTTGCCGTCAGCTCGGCGACCCTGGCATCGAGCGCTGCCTCCGGCACGACCTCATGCACGAGCCCGCAATGCGCGGCCTGCGTGGCGCTGAAGCGTTCGGCGCTGAGAAAATAGCGGCGCGCTGCCCGTTCGCCCATGGCGCGAATCACATAAGGGCTGATTGTTGCTGGAATCAGCCCGAGCCTTGTTTCGCTGATCGAGAAATTCGCTATGTCTGCCGCGACCACGATGTCGGATGCAGCGACGAGGCCCACGCCGCCCGCATAAGCATCGCCCTGGACACGCGCGATCACCGGGCGCGGGCAGGACCAGAGGGTATGCATCATCTGCGCCAGGGTGAGGGCATCGGCCCGGTTCTGCTCAGGCGCGTAGCCGGCCATGCGCCGCATCCAGTTGAGGTCCGCGCCGGCGCAGAAGGCTGTGCCCGCGCCGGTGAGCACAATGACGCGGACCTGGGGGCTGTCGCCGAGGGCACGAAAAGCGCCAGTGAGTTCGGCAATCAGGATGTCGTTGAACGCATTGCGCACGTCCGGGCGGTTGAGTGTGACAGTGGCGACATGTCCTGCCGTGGTGACGGTGAGTGTACTGAAATCCATGCGGAACCTTCTCGCGTCAGAAATGCATTCAAAGATCTTGGCTGTGGCCGCAGCCTTCCCATGGCAACACTGCGCGTAGCTGTGCTTGCCCTGGGACGTGCAGACCCACGGACGATTGCACCACGATCAAGCTGATGCAGGGTGGAGCAGGGCTACATGCGGAACACGCCAAACGTCGTATCCGGAATCGGCACGTTCAGACTGGCAGCCAGCGCCTGGCCCAGCACATCGCGGGTCTGGGCAGGATCGATGATGCCGTCGTCCCACAGCCGCGCACTAGCGTAATAGGGGTGGCCCTGCCGTTCGTACTGTTCGCGGATGGGTTGCTTGAAGGCGTTTTCCTCTTCGCTGCTCCATTGTCCCCCGCCTTTTTCGATGCCTTCGCGGCGCACGGTGGCAAGTACGCTGGCGGCCTGCTCGCCACCCATCACCGAGATGCGTGCATTTGGCCACATCCACAGGAAGCGCGGCGCAAAGGCGCGGCCGGCCATGCCGTAGTTGCCTGCGCCGAAGGAGCCACCGATGATCACGGTGAACTTGGGTACCTGTGCCGTGGCCACGGCGGTCACCAGCTTGGCGCCATGCCGCACGATGCCCTCGTTTTCTACCTTGCGCCCGACCATGAAGCCGGTGATGTTCTGCAGGAATACGAGCGGAATCTTGCGCTGGCAGCACAGCTCGATGAAGTGCGTGCCCTTGAGTGCCGACTCGGAGAACAGGATGCCGTTATTGGCGATGATGCCGACCGGGTAGCCCCACAGGTGCGCGAAGCCGCAGACCAGAGTAGCACCGTAGCGCGCCTTGAATTCGTCGAAGGCTGAGTCGTCGACCAGGCGGGCGATGATCTCGCGCACGTCGTAGGGCTTGCGCGTGTCGGTCGGGATCACGCCGTACAGTTCTTCGGCGGCGTAGCGTGGCAGCAGCGGTGTACGCATCTGCAGCACGGCGGGGCGCGTGCGGTTCAGCCGCGCCACGATGTCGCGCGCGATCGACAAGGCATGTGCATCGTCCTGCGCCAGATGATCGGCCACGCCGGACAGGCGCGTATGCACATCGGCGCCGCCGAGATCCTCGGCACTGACGTCCTCGCCGATGGCGGCCTTGACCAGCGGTGGACCGCCGAGGAAGATCGTGCCCTGCTTGCGCACGATGATCGATTCGTCGCTCATCGCTGGCACGTATGCGCCCCCTGCCGTGCACGAGCCCATCACCACGGCGATCTGCGCGATGCCGCGCGCCGAGAGATTCGCCTGGTTGTAGAAGATGCGGCCGAAATGCTCGCGGTCGGCAAACACCTCGTCCTGGTTGGGCAGGTGTGCACCGCCCGAATCGACCAGGTAGATGCACGGCAGGCCGTTCTGCCCGGCGATCTCCTGCGCGCGGAGATGCTTCTTGACCGTCATCGGATAGTACGTGCCGCCCTTGACCGTGGCGTCATTGCAGACAATCACGCATTCCTGCCCGGCAATCTGGCCGACGCCGGTGATGAGCCCCGCACCGGGCGCTTCGTCGCCATACATGCCGTAGGCGGCCAGCGGCGACAGTTCGAGAAACGGCGTGTCCGGATCGAGCAACTGGCGGATGCGCTCGCGCGGCAGCAGCTTGCCGCGTGCCAGATGCCGGGCGCGCGCCGTCTCGCCGCCGCCTTCGGCAAGCGTGCCCAGCACGCGCCGCAGATCGTCGACGAGCGCCCGCATGGCGGACGCGTTGCTCTGGAAGTTGGCGGAATCGGGTTTCAGTTGCGAGTCGAGGATCGGCATCGGCGGTCGTGGAGCGGGAACGGAAGAGGAGGCAGTAGAGGTCGCAATGTCAGGCCGTCTCGTTGAAGAACTCGCGGCCGATCAGCATGCGGCGGATCTCGGATGTGCCGGCACCAATCTCGTACAGCTTGGCGTCACGCCACAGGCGGCCGGCCGGATAGTCGTTGACGTAGCCGTTGCCGCCGAGGATCTGGATCGCCTCACCCGCCATCCACGTGGCCCGCTCGGCGGTGTAGAGGATCACGCCGGCGCAGTCCTTGCGCAGTTGCCGCACATGCGCCGCGCCGAGCGCGTCGAGGTTGCGGCCGACCGTGTACAGGTAGGCACGGCACGCTTGCAGGGTGGTGTACATGTCCGCCACCTTGCCCTGGATCAGCTGGAATTCGCCGATGCTCTGGCCGAACTGCCGGCGTTCGTGAATGTAGGGCGTGACCACGTCGAGACAGGCTTGCATGATGCCGACCGGGCCACCGGCCAGCACGGCGCGTTCGTAGTCGAGGCCACTCATCAGCACGCGCGCGCCTTCGTTCTCGACGCCGAGCACATGGTCGGCTGGCACCTCGACGTCGGTAAAAACGAGTTCCCCTGTTGGCGAGCCGCGCATGCCGAGCTTGTCGAGCCGCTGCGCCACGCTGAAGCCGGGCATGTCCTTCTCCACGAGGAATGCCGTCATGCCCTGCGCACCGCGCGCCGGATCGGTCTTGGCGTAGACCACCAGCACGTCGCAGTCCGGACCGTTGGTGATCCACATCTTGGTGCCGTTCAGAATGTAGCGGTCGCCCTTGCGGGTGGCGCGCATGGTCATGCTGACCACATCGGATCCCGCATTGGGTTCACTCATGGCGAGCGCGCCGATCCATTCGCCGGAGACGAGACGCGGCAGATATTTCTGCTTTTGCGCGGATGTGCCGTGGCGGTGGATCTGGTTGACGCAGAGATTGGAGTGCGCGCCGTAGGAGAGCCCTACGGCCGCGGAGGCGCGGCTGATTTCCTCCATGGCGAGCATGTGCGCCAGATAGCCCATGTTGGCACCGCCGTAGTCTTCCGCGACGGTGATGCCGAGCACGCCGAGCTCGCCCATCTTGCGCCACAGTTCGCGTGGAAAGCGGTCGGTGCGGTCGATGTCGGTGGCCAGCGGTGCGAGTTCCGCGCTGGCCCATTGCCGGACGCTGGCGCGCAGCATGTCGAGATCTGCGCCGAGGGCAAAACTGAGACCGGGCAAGTCGCTCATGGGTATGCTCATCCGTGTGCTCGTTTTCCCCGCACGGGACGGGGCCGGAACAACAGGGCAGTCGCCTGCGGTCGAGTGTGACCCACGGGCGCCCGAGCGTCAAGTTGGGGCGGCAAACTCCATCCGGCCGTCGCTGCGCAACAGTTGCCTGGCAACCGGCGGGTGGCCTCTGGACAAGGCCTGAGGTCACGGCGCAGATCAGGAAGCGCGCGTGCGTGGCCGCTGCCGGTGCAACAGCGCGGCGATGGCATGTGATGCAGACGGGATGCGGATGGCTGTATCCCTTTTGCCACGGTGTGGCAGCACACCACGGCTGGCATTGACAGCGGCAAACGTCCGGTAGGAATATTCTTAGACCGTCACGCATCCGCCATTCGCCCGCCCGGCCATCCGAGCCTTGTGGCCCGGGCAGGCAGTGACTTCCGAACACGCCGGATGGCTGACGGAGGCTGTGCAGTCACGACAGGAGGTCCGCCATGCGATTTCATCTGTTTGAGCGACGTCTGGATGCCCACGTGCGCAAGGCGCGTGAATATTTGATGGAAGCCAATCTGGCACGGGTCGAGCACCAGGCCGCAGCCGAGCATCACGCGGCGCTGGCGCGCATGTACGCCGAACGCGTCGCCCGGCTCGAGCAGGAAGTGGCGAAAGCGCTGCAGCCCATCTCGCTGGCAGGGTCTGATGCACGGGCCACTGACGACGATGAGCCGGGCTTCGGCGATACCGTGCTGTTTCCTGTGCCGATACGCGGCGGGCGTTCCTGAGCAGTTTGCCCGCGCCGTCGATCAGGCGTAGCCGCCCGCCGGGGCGGTTTGGTATCAACGCCCGGCACCTCCGCAGCGAGCGTGCCGGGAGGGTCGGCGCGTGCCGCTTGACCCGATAACAGGCTTGCCGAACGCAGGCGAGGCTACGCCCCGGTACAAGGTGCGTTGTTCAGTCGGTCCGCAGTTGCGGAAATATACCCTGGCTAGAACGTCCCGCCCGGCACCCGCACCCAGCCTTCCATCAGTACCCGCGCACTGCGGCTCATGATCGCCTTGGTGACGGTCCATGCGCCATCGGCCTCGCGCGCTTCCGCGCCGACGCGCAGCGTGCCCGAGGGATGGCCGAAACGCACCGCCTGCCGCGTGCCGCCGCCGGCCGCTAGGTTTACCAGCGTGCCGGGAATTGCCGCGGCCGTGCCGATGGCGACGGCGGCCGTGCCCATCATTGCGTGATGCAGCTTGCCCATCGACAGGGCGCGCACCAGCAGGTCGATGTCGTTGGCTGCCACGGCCTTGCCGCTCGACGCGGTGTAGCTCGCGGGCTGCGCAACGAAAGCTACCTTCGGCGTGTGCTGGCGTGTGGCTGCCTGCTCGAGCGCGGAGATGAGTCCCATGCGCAGCGCGCCATGCGCGCGGATGGTTTCGAACATCGCCAGCGCCTTGGGATCGCTGTTGATGTCGTCCTGCAGTTCCGTGCCGGTGTAGCCGACGGCCTCGGCGTTGATGAAGATCGTCGGGATCCCGGCGTTGATCAGTGTCGCCTGCAGGTCGCCCACGCCGGGGACTTCCAGCGTATCGACGAGATTGCCGGTGGGGAACATGGCGCCGCCGCCATCCCCGTCATCCTCGGCTGGGTCCATGAATTCGAGCTGGACTTCGGCGGCGGGGAAGGTCACGCCATCGAGTTCGAAGTCGCCGGTTTCCTGCACCGCACCGTTCGTCATCGGCACGTGCGCGATGATGGTCTTGCTGATGTTCGCCTGCCAGATACGGATGGTGGCGATGCCGTCGCGCGGCACGCGGGCGGCATCGACTAGGCCGTTGCTGATGGCGAAGGGGCCGACAGCGGCGGAGAGGTTGCCGCAGTTACCGCTCCAGTCGACGAAGGGCTGGTCGATGGAGACCTGGCCGAACAGGTAGTCGACGTCATGATCGGGCCGCGTGCTGCGCGACACGATCACGGTCTTGCTGGTACTCGACGTCGCGCCGCCCATGCCGTCGATCTGCTTGCCGTAGGGGTCGGGGCTGCCGATCACGCGTTGCAGCAGCGCGTCGCGGGCTGTACCGGGTGTTTGTGCCGCGGCAGGCAGGTCATCGAGGCGGAAGAACACGCCCTTGCTGGTGCCGCCGCGCATGTAGGTGGCGGGAATCTTGATCTGTGGAGCGTGGCTCATGGTCATCCTGGTTCAGAGCAGGACGGGGCGTGTCGCGTGTACAAACCAGACACAGCCCCGTCGCCAAGGGTGAGGTGGTCTCGGTACGTCAGGCAGTCCGGGCCGATTCGAGGAAGTCCTGCGCAAAGCGCTGCAGCACGCCGCCGGCCTCGTAGATCGACACTTCCTCGTCGGAGTCGAGGCGGCAGGTAACCGTGGCTTCCACCGTGCTGCCATCCTTGCGGTGGATCACCAGCGTGAGGTCGGCGCGCGGCTTGCGGTCGCCGATCACGTCGAAGGTTTCCGTGCCGTCGATGTCCAGCGTCTTGCGGTTCACGCCCGGCTTGAACTCGAGCGGCAGCACGCCCATGCCGATCAGGTTGGTGCGGTGGATGCGCTCGAAGCCTTCGGCCACGATCGCTTCCACGCCCGCCAGGCGCACGCCCTTGGCTGCCCAGTCGCGCGACGAACCCTGGCCGTAGTCGGCGCCGGCGATGATGATCAGCGGCTGCTTGCGGTCCATATAGGTTTCGATGGCTTCCCACATGCGCACCACCTTGCCGTCCGGCTCGATGCGCGCCAGCGAGCCTTTCTTGATGGCACCATCGACGACGGCCATTTCGTTCATCAGCGTCGGGTTGGCGAAGGTGGCGCGCTGCGCGGTCAGGTGATCGCCGCGGTGCGTGGCGTAGGAGTTGAAGTCTTCCTCCGGCAGGCCCATCTTGGCGAGATATTCGCCGGCTGCGCTGTTCAACAGGATGGCGTTGGACGGGGACAGGTGATCGGTGGTGATGTTGTCGCCGAGCACGGCCAGCGGACGCATGCCGCGCAGCGTACGTTCTCCCGCGAGCGCGCCTTCCCAATACGGCGGACGGCGGATATAGGTGCTCTGCGGCCGCCAGTCATACAGCGGGCTGACTTGCTCGCCGCGCTCGACGGATAGCGCGAACATCGGTTCGTACACCTTACGGAACTGTTCCGGCTTCACGCTCTTGGCAACGATGGCATCGATCTCGGCATCGCTCGGCCAGATGTCCTTGAGCGTAACTGGATTGCCTTGCGCATCGGTGCCGAGTACATCTTTTTCGATGTCGAAGCGAATCGTGCCGGCAATGGCATAGGCCACGACCAGCGGCGGCGAGGCCAGGAAGGCCTGCTTGGCATACGGATGGATGCGGCCGTCGAAGTTGCGGTTGCCCGACAGCACGGCGGTGGCGTACAGGTCGCGGTCGATGATTTCCTGCTGGATCTTCGGATCGAGCGCACCCGACATGCCGTTGCAGGTGGTGCAGGCAAAGGCGACGATGCCGAAGCCGAGCTTCTCGAGATCGGGCAGGAGCCCCGATTCCTGCAGGTACAGTTCTACCGCCTTGGAGCCGGGTGCAAGCGAGCTCTTCACCCACGGTTTGCGCGTCAGGCTGCGTGCGTTGGCATTGCGTGCCAGCAGGGCGGCGGCGATGACGTTGCGCGGGTTGCTGGTGTTGGTGCAGCTGGTGATGGCCGCGATGATCACGGCGCCGTCGGGCATCAGGCCTTCGGCTTCCTGCGCACGGGCCGCATCGAGGTTGCCGGCAATGCCGCGCTCGGCCAGGGCCGAGGTCGGCAGGCGCTTG
>DATLHT010000085.1:0-1625 GCA_035539795.1 Burkholderiaceae bacterium | reverse complement strand
CCACCGCGACGGCGATGATGGCGTACTGCAGGGCGAGCGAGGCGTCCATGCTCAGCCGGCGCCCAGCGCCTTGGCGACCTGGTAGGTCACCAGCGAGGCGAGATAGGCCAGCGCGAACAGGTAGAACGTCGCAAAACCCATCTGCTTCCACGAGCCGGTCTCGCGCTTGATCGTGGCCAGCGTGGAGATGCACATCGGCGCATAGATGAACCACACCAGCAGCGACAGTGCGGTAGCCAGCGACCAGCCGTCGCTGATGACCGGCGTCAGCGCCTGGATGGCCGCGTCATCGTCAGCGGCGGACAACGAATAGATCGTCGCCAGCGAAGAAACGGCGACTTCACGGGCACCCATGCCCGGGATCAGGGCGATGCAGATCTGCCAGTTGAAACCCAGCGGGGCGAAGAACACCGCCATCGCATGGCCGATACGTCCTGCAAAGCTGTAGTCGATGGCCGGCCCCACCGCATCGGCAGGCGCCGCCGGGAACGTCAGCAACACCCACAGCAGGATGGTCAAGGCAAGGATGATCCCACCCACGCGCTTGAGGAAGATCATGGCGCGCTCGTAAAGTCCGATCAGCAGGTCGCGTGGATGCGGAATGCGGTAGGACGGCAGTTCCAGCAGCAGCGCATGCTCGCTCTTGTCCCGGCGCCACTTCTTCATTACCCAGGACACCACCAGGGCGCTGAGTATGCCTGCGGCGTACAGCCCGAACATTACGAGGCCTTGCTGATTGAAGATTCCCACCTTTGCATCGGGAATGAACGCAGCAATCAGAAGTGTGTAGACCGGCAGTCGCGCCGAGCATGTCATCAGGGGAGCGACCAGGATCGTCGCGATGCGGTCGCGCGGATCCTGGATGCTGCGCGTGGCCATGATGCCGGGCACGGCACAGGCGAAGCTGGACAGCAGGGGGATGAAGGAGCGACCCGACAGCCCGGCCCCCCGCATCAAGCGGTCCAGCAGGAATGCCGCGCGCGGAAGATAGCCACTCTCTTCCAGTGCCAGGATGAAGGCGAACAGGATCAGGATCTGGGGCAGGAACACGACGACCCCGCCAAGGCCGGCGATGATGCCATCCACCATCAAGCTGTTGAGTGGCCCTTCGGGCAGCGCGCCTCCCACGATCTCCCCCAGCCAGCCGGTGCCCGCTTCAATGGCATCCGCAAACGGCGTCGCCCACGCGAACACGGCCTGGAAGATCAGGAACATCACGACGATGAGGACAGCAAAGCCGAATACCGGTTGTAGCAACCAGCGGTCCAGTGTGTCGTCGATCTTTGCGGTGCGCTCCGGCATCGCTACCGCAAGCGACAGCAGGCGCCGCGTTTCCGCGTGCAGGTCGGCGCCGTCGCCCAGTCGCGTGCGGGGCTCGTGCGGCTGTGCCGCCATGCGGTCGATCTGTTCGACCAGCGCGCGTGCGCCGCCATGCCGGACCGCGACGGTCTCGACAACAGGCACGCCCAGTTCCTTTTCCAGCGCGGCCAGGTCGATGGCGATGCCGCGGCGCTGCGCGGCGTCCATCATGTTGACCGCCAGGATCATCGGCTTGCCGAGTTCGCGCACTTCCAGCGCGAAACGCAGGTGCAGGCGCAGGTTGGTGGCGTCCACCACGCACACCA
>DATLHT010000084.1:0-19179 GCA_035539795.1 Burkholderiaceae bacterium | reverse complement strand
CTTTGGCGAATTCGTTGATGCGATCCTTGAAGCGCTCACCGACGTAGGTGAAGGCTAGGTCGGCGCCTTCCCGTTTGCAGGCGGAGGCAATGCCATAGGCAATCGAGCGGTTGGACAGCAGTCCGGTGATCAGAATCTTTTTTCCAGCGAGAAAACCCATAGTCACTCCAGTTCTTTCCTTGTTCGTTTTGGCGGAGCGGTGCTGTCGACGTCGTAAAACGTGTAAGCTACTGTGCACGCCACCGCACTCCCGGCCCCTGCAGACGTCGTCGTTTACCTGGGTCGCCTGCCGGCTCTGCAATCTCTGCGCGCCGGCCGGGAAGTGGGCCAAGCTAAAATTGTCTCATAAACGCGGTCGGATTCGGCGGTCCGGCCCCGACTTTCGTACGGAGTGCAGCATCTTTGAGGACGTTCTGGCGCATGCGATTTTCATGTCTACGCCGGGTGGCATCCTGGGCCAGTGGGCCCCGCGGCCTGGTGCACATTGTGATGGTTTGCTGTGCGGTGGGCGCAGGGACGCCGGCGTGGGCGGCACATGGTTTTGCCTTGTACGGTGATCTCAAGTATGCACCCGGCTTCGCGCATTTCGATTACGTCAATCCCCAGGCGCCACGCGGCGGTACGCTGACGCTGGCCAATCCTGATCGCCGGACCAGCTTCGACAAGTTCAATCCGATCACGATCAAGGGCGTGTCAGCACCAGGGCTGGAGAACCTGATGTTCGAGACCCTGCTGACCGCCAGCGCGGATGAGACGGCGAGTGCCTACGGTCTGCTGGCTGAAGATGTCACTGTGGCATCCGATGGCTTGTCGATCACTTTCCGGCTGCGGCCCGAGGCGCGTTTTTCGAATGGCGATCCGGTGCTCGCGACGGATGTGAAGTATTCCTATGAGATGGTACGCGGCAAATTCTCCATTCCGGCATACCGCAGTCTGACCGAGGATGTGGCACGTGTCACCGTGACGGGGCCGCGTACCATCCGCTACGACCTGCGCCAGCGCAACCGCGAGATGCCGCTGATTCTTGGCGCGCTGCCGGTGTTTTCGCCGAAATGGGGCGATGGCAAGCCGTTCGACCAGTTGACCTTTGAGGCACCGATCGCCAGCGGGCCTTACCTGATCGAACGCTACACGGCCGGCCGTAACATTACCTACCGGCGCAATCCCGCCTACTGGGGCAATCATTTGAGCGTGCGGCGCGGGCTGTACAACTTCGAGCGCGTCACGTACCGCATGTATGCCGATGAGACCGTGCGGCTCGAAGCGTTCAAGGCAGGCGAGTTCGATGCCATTGTCGAGAATCGTGCCAAGCTGTGGGTCAAGAGCTATACCGGCAAGCGCTTTCGCAATGGCGAGCTGACCAAGCAGGAATTTGCCCATCGCAATAGTGCGGGCATGCAGGGTTTCCTGATGAATGTGCGTCGTCCGCAGTTCCAGGACCGCCGTGTCCGTCAGGCGCTGGGGCTGGCCATGGATTTCCAGTGGCTGAACCGCCAGCTGTTCTATGGCGCCTATGAAAGGATTGATAGCTGGTTTACGAACAGCGATCTGGCTGCGGTGTCGAGTCCCGACACCCGTCCCGATGCGGGCGAGCTGAAATTGCTCGAGCCATTGCGCTCCCGGCTGCCGGCGGAAGTCTTCGGCCCTGCCGCGGTGCCGTCATCGACCGATCCGCCGGGGTCGTTGCGCGAGAACCTGCGGGAAGCCCGGCGCCTGCTGGCCGAGGCTGGCTGGACCTATCGCGATGGCGCGCTGCGCAATGCGGCAGGGATGCCATTCCATATCGAGTTTCTCGAGGATGGCGGAGCCATGAGCCGCGTGATTGCGGCATACGTGCGCAACCTGGACAAGCTGGGGATCAAGGTGACGTTGCGCACCACTGACTATGTGCTGTACCAGAAGCGCATGGACACCTTTGACTACGATATGGCCAGCATGCGGTTTCCCGATTCGCAGAGCCCGGGCAACGAACTGCTTGACCGCTTCGGTAGCGCTGCCGCCGATGTCCAGGGTTCGAGCAATATCATTGGCGTGAAGTCAGCGGCCGTCGATAATCTGGTCAACCATGTATTGCGCGCGGATACCCGCGAGGAGCTGGTCACTGCGGCCCGGGCGCTTGATCGCGTGTTGATGCACAACTACTATGCGGTACCCCACTGGTACAGCGCAGTGCACCGTGTCGCCTATCGCAAAAGCCTCGGCATCCCGGCGACGCTGCCGAAGTACTATGCCGCCGAGCCGTGGATCGTTGCGCTGTGGTGGGACGGCGCGCAAAAGAAGTAAGGTGGGTGGCATGCTGCGGCGGTCGGGCGTGAGTTGCCTCGCCGTGACGCCACCTGTTTGTCAACGCTGAGACTGTTCATCACGATGCTGGCTTATCTGCTCAAGCGTGTCCTGCTGATGATTCCGACCTTGCTCGGCGTCATCACGCTGACGTTCGTCGTCATCCAGTTCGTGCCGGGTGGCCCGGTCGAGCAAATGATCCTCGAGATGAAAGGGCGAGGCGCTGGCGGAGAAGCTTCCGGTGGCGGCGTGGGCGCGGACTACCGTGGCCGGATCGGCGTGGAGCCGGAGCGCATCAAGGAAATCCAGGCCCTGTACGGGTTTGACAAGCCGCCGCTGGAGCGCTACTGGCTGATGCTCAAGCGCTTTGCCCAGTTCGACCTGGGCCAGAGTTATTTCCAGCACCGCAGTGTCTGGGAACTGGTCAAGAGCAAGATGCCGGTGTCGATCAGCCTCGGGCTGTGGACCTTCTTTCTCAGCTACCTCATATCGGTGCCGCTCGGCATTGCCAAGGCCGTGCGTGCCGGCAGCCGCTTCGACGTCGCCACGAGCCTGATCGTACTGGTAGGCTACGCGATTCCCGGCTTCGTGCTGGGCGTGCTGCTACTCGTTCTGTTCGGCGGGGGCACGTTCGTGCAGTGGTTTCCACTGCGCGGGCTGACCTCTGATAACTGGGAGCAACTGTCGCTGGCCGGCAAGGTGCTCGACTATCTCTGGCACCTGGTGCTGCCGATCACAGCGTCGGTTATCGGTAGCTTTGCCATCATAACGATGCTCACCAAGAATGCGTTCCTCGAGGAGATCCGCAAGCAATACGTGCTGACGGCGCGGGCCAAAGGCCTTTCTGAGAAGCGTGTGCTGTGGAAGCATGTGTTCCGTAACGCGCTGATTCCGCTGGTGACGGGGTTTCCCGCAGCATTCATCGGCGCGTTCTTTACTGGTTCGCTGCTGATCGAGACGCTGTTTTCGCTGGATGGACTGGGGCTGTTGTCGTATGAGGCGGTGCTGCGCCGCGACTACCCGGTGGTACTCGGGACCCTGTATCTGTTTACACTGATCGGGCTCGTGACCCGGCTGATTTCTGATGTCTGTTATGTGCTGGTCGATCCGCGCATCCAGTTTGACGCGGTGGGGCGCTGATGCTTACCGGACTTTCTAACCGTACCGTGCGTGTCACCGCATCCCTGTCGCCGCGCCAGCGCATCTGGCAGCGCTTCCGCCGCAACCGGCTGGGCTACTGGAGCTTGGTGATCTTTGTCGCACTGTTCGTCGTGAGCCTGTTCGCCGAGGTGCTTTCCAATGACCGTCCGCTGGTGACGCGCTATGAAGGACAGTGGTATTTCCCCCTGATACACACCTATCCGGAGACTACCTTTGGCGGCGATTTCCCGACGCCGACGGATTACCTCGATCCTTATATCCGCGAACGCCTGAGCGCGGACAGCAATTTCGCCCTATATCCACCCAATCGGTTTTCGTACGACACCATCAATTATTTCGCCAGCGCGCCCAATCCTGCGCCACCTTCGGCCGAGAATTGGCTTGGCACCGATGACCGGGGCCGTGACGTGCTGGCACGGCTGTTCTACGGTTTCCGCCTGTCCGTGGTGTTCGGGCTGACACTGACCGTCATCGGTATCTTGATCGGTACCCTCACAGGCGCGATGATGGGTTTCTTCGGTGGCCGCCTCGATCTGTACGCGCAGCGTGCCATCGAGATCTGGAGCGCGATGCCGGAGCTGTACCTGCTGATCATTTTCGCGTCGATCTTCGAGCCGAGTCTCTGGCTGCTGATCGTGCTGCTCTCGCTGTTCGGCTGGATGGGGTTGTCGGACTACGTACGCGCCGAGTTCTACCGTAATCGCACGCTCGACTATGTCAGGGCGGGGCGCGCGCTCGGGCTTTCCAATTGGCAGTTGATGGTCCGCCATATTCTGCCGAACAGCCTGACGCCTGTTATCACGTTCCTGCCGTTCCGCATGAGCGCCGCCATCCTGGCGCTGACCAGCCTGGATTTCCTGGGGCTGGGCGTGCCGCCGCCGACTCCCAGTCTTGGCGAGCTGCTGGCACAGGGCAAGGCCAATCTCGATGCATGGTGGATCTCGGCATCGACCTTCGGCGTACTGGTGATGACATTATTGCTGCTGACCTTTATTGGCGATGCCTTGCGTGACGCCTTCGACACCCGCATGGGCATGCTGCCCGCTGGCAAGCCGCGCCGCTTGGAGGGGAAGGGATGAGCGTACGCAATCCATCCTCCGGCCCGCTGTTAAAGCTTGATCATCTGTCGGTCCGCTTTGGTGACGGGCCGCAGGCGACACATGCGGTACGCGATGTCAGCCTGGAGATTCGCGCCGGGGAGCGTTTTGCACTGGTGGGCGAATCGGGATCCGGCAAGACGGTGACGGCGTTGTCGATCAATCGTCTACTGCAGGACGCAAATTATGGCGGACGCGTGCTGTATGACGGCCAGGACCTGCTGACGCTCGATGAACCTGCCATACGGCGGTTGCGTGGCGCGGATATCGCCATGATCTTCCAGGAGCCGATGACGGCACTCAACCCGCTGTATTCCGTGGGCAACCAGATTGTCGAGGCGCTCCAATTGCATGAGGCGCTCGACACCCGCAGCGCCACCGAGCGAGCGATCTCATTGCTGGAGCGTACCGGTATCACGGAGGCCGGGCGACGCTTCCACAGTTACCCACATCAGTTGTCGGGCGGACAGCGCCAGCGGGCCATGATCGCCATGGCCCTGGCGTGCCGTCCGCGGCTGCTGCTGGCGGATGAGCCGACGACGGCACTGGACGTGACGATCCGGCTGCAGATCATGGCATTGCTGCGCGACCTGCAGGAAGAGTTCGGCATGGCGGTGATGCTGATCACGCATGATCTCAATCTCGTGCGCGCGTTCGCCCAGCGCGTCGGCGTAATGGAGAAGGGCGTGCTGGTCGAAAGCGGGGACACTGCGACGATCTTCAATACCCCACAGCATCCCTATACCCGCAAGCTGATCGATAGCCGGCCACAGCGCGATGTGTTGCCCCTGCTGCCGATCGCCCCGGTATTGCTGGAAGCAGAAGCTCTGGATGTGGCCTATCCCAAACCACGCTCGGGGTTTTCCGGCTGGCTGCGTACCGATCAGTTCATGGCGGTTCAGGGTGTGGCGCTCACACTGCGCGAGGGTGAGACGCTCGGCATCGTTGGCGAGTCGGGCTCCGGCAAGACTACGCTGGCCCAGGCACTGCTTGCGCTGCAACCGATCGCCGGCGGCGACATCCGCTTTCTCGGCCAGTCCGTGCCCGCCATGTCGCGCACGGCACGGCGGGATTTGCGCCGGCGCATGCAGGTCGTGTTCCAGGATCCCTACGGGTCGCTGTCACCACGCATGACTATCGAGCAGATCGTAGGTGAGGGGCTGGCACTGCATCAGCCAGCCTTGTCGCCGGAAGAGCGCCGCAGACAGGTGATTGCTACGTTGCGCGAGGTCGGCATTGATCGCACGGCGCTCGAGCGCTACCCGCACGAATTCTCTGGCGGCCAGCGCCAGCGTATCGCGATCGCCCGCGTGCTAGTCCTGCGCCCGCAGGTGCTTGTGCTCGACGAGCCGACGTCGGCGCTCGATGTATCGATCCAGCAGCAGGTGCTCGCATTGCTCGGCAGCCTGCAGCGCAAGTACAACCTGAGCTATCTGCTGATCAGCCATGACCTGGCCGTGATCCGCGCGATGTCGCATCGTGTCATGGTGATGCGCGACGGCGAGGTGGTAGAGCAAGGCGACATCGAGCAGCTCATGCGCGCGCCTGTGCATGCCTATACGCGCCGCTTGCTGGAGGCAGCCCATTTCGGCGAAGCGATGTCGGAGGTGGAGCTGGCACCGCGTGTACTGGATGACTCGAATCCCCCTGAATGAGGGGATTTTCCGGTAAATCTCAGCAAACAACTGAAAAATCGGCAGAAAATAGCCATTTTTGTTTTGACAAATAAGGCGATAGCCCTTTACTATCGCCCGATGCAATTTTTTGCCGGGGCGATGGGCCGTGCCGGTGACTGAGCGATTGACGACTTCCGGATCGATTCCGGCACTCAGGAGAACCCATGCAACGACGACGTACAGTTTCAAGTGCCCTGGCGGGCACCGCTTCCGGGCTGGCCGTTCTCTGCTGTACTCTCCTCGTTTCTCCCCAGGCGCAAGCCGACACCGTTTTCCGCGTCCCCGAATCCGCCGTTGCTGCTCGCAATGACGCGCCTCCGCAGGAAGAGCGCCGCGGCCTGCTGTCTTCCATGATGAATTCCACCACCGCTGTGGCATCCAACGTCGCGAATCGCGCGGGGGATCTCGTCATGAATGCGCTGGGCCTGATCGGCGTACGTTACCGCTTTGGCGGCAACAGCCCTGAGACTGGTCTGGATTGCAGTGGTTTCGTGCGCTATGTGTTCAATGACACTTTCGGCTTCCTGCTGCCGCGCCGGGCCGAGGAGATGAGCCGGGTAGGCACCACCATCGACACGGCTGAACTGCGTCCGGGCGATCTGGTGTTCTTCAATACGATGCGTCGTACATTCTCGCACGTGGGCATTTATATCGGCGACAACAAATTCGTGCACGCCCCGTCCAGCGGTGGCAAGATCCGCGTGGACGACATGCGCCAGTCCTATTGGGTGGCGCGCTACAACGGCGCACGCCGCGTCGACGAAGCCCAGCGTCCCGACATGTCGCGTGGCCTCGATTCGATGGTGGAGACGCTGCAGCGCCTCGATGCCGGGAACGTCACTTCCCGTATCGGCGCCCGCTGATTCCCTTTGGCATGCCGGCAGGACCGGCATGCATGCTCCCGCTCCTGCAAGCCTGTACGGCGGAATCAACCGCCTCAACCCGCGGGCGATATCAATCCCAGTTGCCCCTTCAGTTCCGGCAGGATCGCCGCGACGGCCTTTTCTCCGGCCAAGATAGCCTGATTGCGGGCGCTGAAATCGCTGCTACTCATGGCTGGCAGGTCAGGGCGAATGACGATATCGGCGTTGGCCAGGGCAAGTTTGTTGATGGTCTGTCCCATGATGGCCGTGGTCTGCAGCAGGACGCCGACCTGACCGTCGGCGCTCTGGCCCGTAGGGTCGGCCGAGATATTCACGGCGATCACGAAATCCGCACCCATCTGCCGCGCGGCCTCTGTCGGCACCGGTGCCACCAGTCCCCCATCCACATACTGCTTCCCGGCAATGTTGACCGGTTGGAAGACGCCTGGCACGCTGCATGAGGCCCGCACCGCCTGTCCCGTATTGCCACGCCGGAATACGATGGGCGTGCCGCTTTTCAGCTCCGTGGCGACGATGCCAAGGGGCAGCTTCATGTTCTCGATCGTGCGCTGCTGCACCAGCTGGTTGACGTAACGCTGCAGGGCTTCGCCCTTGAGCCAGCCGCCGAAGCGGCTGCCGAACGGCAACGCCCAGTCGGCGATGACCGCTTCATCCATCTTCAGGGCCAGCGCATTCATCTCGAAGCCGTCCATACCGGATGCGTATAGCGCGGCCACGACACTCCCTGCACTGGTACCCGTCACAAGCGCGGGGCGAATGCCCTGGGCTTCCAACGCCTTGATCACGCCGATATGCGCGAAACCGCGCGCCGCACCGCCGCCAAGGGCCAAGCCAATGCGTGCTGGCTTGCGCTGGACGGCAGGGGGCAGGGAGGCCGGTGGGGTGACGTCACCACCAGAACGGAACATCGAGCAGCCAGCCAGGCCGCCGAAAATGGCGCTTGCGGCACCGAGAAACAGTCGTCTATGCATAGGTGTGTAAGGCTTATGCCCTGGGCAGGGCGTGAATGGCGGCATTCGTGGAGTGCATATGATATCCCTCGAAATAGAAGGGTGTTATTGCGAACGAATCCCATTTCCAAGCGGACATCAGGTAAGATGTCGTGCGAATGATAACCATTCTTTTATCCGCGTTCTCTATCCATTCTTCAAGCAGCCATTGCAACGGGAATCACACATGCTGAAAAAAAGCCTCTTGATCCTTGCTCTCGCCTCCGTGTCCTTGGGCGCTGTTGCGCAGGAAAAAGTTCTGAATGTCTATTCGGCGCGGCACTACCAGACCGATGAAGCGCTGTATGGCGGCTTCACCAAGCAGACCGGTATCAAGATCAACCGTATCGAAGCCGACGACAATGCACTGTTGGAGCGGCTGCGCAACGAAGGCGCGAAGAGTCCCGCCGACGTCATCCTAATGGTGGATGCCGCGCGCCTGTGGCGTGCCGAGAACGAAGGCCTGTTCCAGCCGGTGAAATCGGCAACGCTTGAAAAACGTATTCCAGCAAACCTGCAGGGCCGCGAGGCTGGTAAAGACCCGCAATGGTTCGGTTTCTCCACGCGGGCACGTGCAATCGTCTACAACAAGGCTGATGTGAAGCCGGGCGATGTCGATACCTATGCCAAGCTTGCCGATCCGAAGAACAAGGGCAAGGTCTGCACCCGCTCCGGCTCGCATCCCTACATGCTGTCCCTGATCGGTTCGATGATCGAGCGCAAGGGCGAAGCCGCGACCGAGGCGTGGGCCAAGGGCATGGTGGCCAACATGGCGCGTGCGCCGAAGGGCGGCGATACCGATCAGATCAAGGCGGTGGCCAGCGGTGAGTGCGGTGTGGCGCTGACCAACAGCTATTATTTTGTGCGCCTGATGCGCTCCGAGAAGCCGGAAGACAAGGACGTCATCAGCAAGGTCGGCTTTATCTGGCCTGACCAGGCAGGCGACGGCACGCACGTGAACGTGGCCGGTGCCGGCGTGGCGCGCAATGCCCCGCACAAGGCAGAGGCGATCCAGTTCCTCGAGTATCTGGCGAGCGACCAGGCGCAGAACTACTTTGCCTCGGGCAACAATGAGTGGCCGGCCGTGGCTTCGGCGAAGGTGGATAATCCGGCGCTCGATTCGCTGGGCAAGTTCAACGCTGAAAACGTCTCTATCGGAGCAATCGGCCGCAACCAGGTCGCCGCGCAGAAGATTCTCGATCGCGTGGGTTATAAGTAAATATCCTGGCGCGCATGGTCCCATGCGCATGCCATGCCCTTTAAGCCGCCTGCGGGCGGCTTTTTTCTTGCCGCTCCGCCATGGGGCCGGCAAGCGTGCTTGGTATAATTGCGCTCCGATTTTCATGGCCGCCCAACAGGCGCGGCTGTTTGCTTGCTGGTCTCCTCTTTGGCTTTCCCCGACATGACACGACGCGTTCGCACCCGTTTCGCCCCGAGCCCCACCGGCTTCATCCATCTCGGCAATATCCGCTCGGCACTGTACCCGTGGGCCTATGCGCGCCGCATGGGCGGCGATTTCATCCTGCGCATCGAGGACACCGATGTCGAGCGTTCCACGCAGGAAGCCGTCGATGTGATTCTTGAGGGCATGGCGTGGCTGGGCCTCGATTTCGATGAGGGGCCGTTCTACCAGATGCAGCGGATGGAGCGCTATCGCGCGGTCATCGCGCAGATGCTGGAGCAGGGACTGGCCTACCACTGCTACATGAGTACCGAGGAACTTGACCGTTTGCGCGAGCAGCAGATGGCTGCCAAGCAGAAGCCCCGCTACAACGGCTTCTGGCGGCCGGAGCCGGGCAAGGCACTGCCGGAGCCGCCGGCTGGCGTGCAGCCAGTGGTGCGCTTCCGCAATCCGCTGGGTGGCAGCGTGGCGTGGGACGATGCAGTGAAAGGGCGGATCGAAATCTCCAATGATGAACTGGACGATCTGGTCATTGCTCGTCCCGATGGGACGCCGACCTATAACTTCTGCGTGGTGGTCGACGATCTCGATATGGAAATCACGCACGTGATCCGTGGCGACGACCATGTCAACAACACGCCGCGGCAGATCAACATTATTCGCGCGCTGGGCGGCACGCCGCCAGTGTATGCGCATCTGCCAACCGTGCTCAACGAGCAGGGCGAAAAGATGAGCAAACGTAATGGCGCGATGAGTGTCATCGGCTACCGCGATGCCGGTTTCCTGCCGGAAGCCGTGGTCAACTATCTCGCGCGGCTGGGCTGGGCGCATGGCGATGCGGAAATCTTTTCGCGCGAGCAGTTCGTCGCGTGGTTCGATCTCGAGCATCTCGGCAAATCGCCTGCGCAGTACAGCCCCGAGAAACTGCTCTGGCTCAACAACCACTACATCAAGCAGGCGGACAATGCGCACCTCGCCGCACTGGTGCAACCGCGTATCGAACAACGTGGCGGCAGCGTGACAGGCGCGCCGCTCGATGGCGTGATCGCACTCGTGAAGGATCGTGCCAATACGCTGGAAGAGATCGCCGAGACCGCGATGCTGTTCTATCGTGGCGAGCCGGTCATCGATCCCGTGCTGGAGCAGGAACATCTGAATGATGAAACGTGGCCCGCGATTGCTGCGCTCCGTGCTGCGCTCGAAGGCTTGGCCACCTGGGACAAGGCGGCGATCAGTGCGGCATTCAAGGCCGTGCTCGCCGAGCGCGGCTGGAAGATGCCGCGCCTTGCGATGCCGGTGCGCCTGCTGGTGACGGGACAATTGCAGACACCGGCGATTGATGCCGTGCTTGAACTGCTAGGCCGCGATATCGTGCTGCGTCGCCTGACGCAGTAACAGGAAGAGGGCGCGTCAAAAAATAATCAAATTTTTGATGCCCCCTCTTTACATGGCAGGGTGACCTACATATAATCTTGTTTTCCCAAGCAACGGGGAAAACGTAGTAGGAAGCAGTAAGCAGTAACCCGTTGCAGTAGCTGGATTTTGGGGCTATAGCTCAGCTGGGAGAGCGCTTGCATGGCATGCAAGAGGTCAGCGGTTCGATCCCGCTTAGCTCCACCAAATACCGGAAAATTTCGACTCAACGCACCGAATCGAAAGCTTCCAAAATGCTGAAAAGCACGCTATAATAGCGGACTTCGCAGCACAGACAGAAATGTCGGCAGTCACTGAAAAGTGTTGCAGCAAGTTTCTGTCCCCTTCGTCTAGAGGCCTAGGACATCACCCTTTCACGGTGAGTACAGGGGTTCGAATCCCCTAGGGGACGCCAATACATCGGGCGTGAAAGTCGCTCAGTTTTTTTGCGGTCCAGAGCTTTACTGCTCCAGATGGCAGATCAACACGGAGTGGTAGTTCAGTTGGTTAGAATACCGGCCTGTCACGCCGGGGGTCGCGGGTTCGAGCCCCGTCCACTCCGCCAAAAGAAAACCCGCTGATGAGAATCAGCGGGTTTTTTCTTTTCTGTTTTTCTTCCTCGGTTTCTTTCCTGTTCATCCCGCATGTCGCAGCTAGTTTTCTAGCGGCTTTTCGCTATCTCCCCGTGACTGCCGGTTGTTGCAGTCATAACCACGGTGAGATTGGGACGCATCTGTATCCCGCACCATTCTCGCTGGATGATTTTCTGCGTTGTATCGGGCGATTTCTGGCCGCGCGCTGGCGGTCTCCCGCGTTCTTCAAGCGTATGTTCTGCTAGCGGGTTGCTTGCTTGTCAAGAGACGATGCCTCGGATGATGCCATGGCTTCCGCGCATGCCTGCCCGCTGATGCGGCGGAAATAACCCACCAGCATGGTGCCGGCGATGGCCAGGCTCACGCCGTTCGCTGCCCAGAAACCACTTGCGCCGCGCAGGAAGGAGGGTGTGCCATCGATCAATCCAAAGCCGAGCACGTAGCCGCCTCCCAGGCCGACGCCCCAGAGCGAGAGTGCGTAGATGATGGTCGGGACCAGCGCAATCTTGTAGGCGCGCAGAATGAATGCCGCCATGATCTGCACGGCATCGGCCAGTTGGTACAGGGCGATAAAGGCAACCAGTGGCAGGGCGGCAGCGATGACCGAGGCGTCGTTCGAATACAGCTGCAGTATCGTCGCGCGGCCGAGCCACAGGATGACACCCAGCATGGCCGCAAGTGCAACCGCGAAGACGATGCTGCTCCAGGCGGTACGGCGTGCTTCTTCGAAACGCCGCGCGCCGACCGCCTGGGCGACCAGCACCGAGGTGGCGATGGCCAGCGACAGCGGGACCATATAGACGACTGCGCCGATGTTGGCGGCGATCTGGTGGCCGGCCAGGGAGAGCGTGCCCAGGCGTGCGATGAACAACGCCATGAGCGTGAATGAAGTGATCTCGATCAGGTAGGTCATGCCCATTGGCACGCCCAGGCGCAATAGTGCGAGCAGTGACGCACGACGTGGCGCGGACCAATGACTGAAGATCGCCAGTGCCTGATAAGGAGTGCCACGGTAGAGAATGGCGATTCCAGTGAGGCACCACCCCCAGGCGATGACGGTGGAGGCGAGCGCGCAGCCCGGTCCACCCATCGGCGCAATGCCCAGGCCACCGTAGATGAACCAGGCATTCATCGGGACCTTCAGCGCCAGTCCGCCGATCTGCAGCAGGGTGACCATGATGGGGCGAGACAAGGCGTTATTGATCGCCTGATACACGCGGAATCCTAAGGCTGCGGGAAGCCCGAAGGCGGTCAACCGGAGATACTGTTCAACCTTGCCTGTAAGGGTCGGTGGCGTGTCAGCGAGCGCCAGGATCGGCCCGGGAAAAACCAGCAGAAGCACGCCCGGAACGGCGAGTGCGAGCGCCAGCCACACGCTTTGCCGAACCTCCTCGCCGATCTGCCGCAACTGACCGGCGCCATACAGCTGGGCGGCAATTGGCGCCAGCGCCTGCAGCACACCGGTCAGGCTAATATACACGGTGATGTAGATCGAGCTGCCAAGACCGATCGCCGCCAGATCCTCTGCGGACGCACGTCCGGACATCATGGTGTCAATGACACCGAAGCCGATCACGGCCAACTGCCCGGCGAGCAATGGGCCGGCCAGCGCCAGAATGCGTCGGATGTCGTGGATCAGCATGATGAAGTACGACTGCCTGGACTCAGGGGCGGCGGCGCCGGATATCCGAGAACGAGGGTGCGTTGGAGGGTTTCTCAGCCAGTGGTTGCAGGTGATACATGCGGAAGCGTTCGTCGCGATCCGATGGGCGGCGGCCTTCCCAGATCAGGCGCCACTGGAAGCGCGTCATGCTGGTCGGCTCACCATAGCTCTGCGGGTCGTGGCGCAATAGCACATCGCAATTGTCCTCTGGTCCGCCAAAACGGATATGGCCAAAATAGGCGAAGCTGGCCAATTGCGCATCGCCCATGCGGATCGGCTGTACACACTGGTAGGTCGAAGGCAGTGCCATGGCCGCAGCCTCGGCAACATCACGATACGTCTTGCCGTAGTTGATGGTGGGCAGCCACAGCGTCATCATCAGCACCCACATCAGCGTTGCACCGGCCGCGGAGATTACCACGCTGCGCCAGATCATTTTTGGCGCGCGCGAGACGCGCCAGCGCACGATCAGGATCCAGGCAGCGGTCACTAGCAATGCAGCGAGCAGGGCGACAATGCTGAACTCTGGCACATAGCCGGGCAGCAGACGATACACATTGCGCGCGATCTTGGGTGGATAGCCGGTCAGCTTGGCGATCCAGATCAGCCATACGAAGCCGCACAGGATCGTGAAGGAAAATACGGCGAACCAGTCGATCGCATTGATGATGCTGCGCTTCAGCGTGGGCAGGCCGAAGGTTGCGAGCATCGCCAGCGGCGGCAACAGCAAGATGTACTGCATGTCGCCACCGGTTTGCTGCATGATCAGCAACAGCAGTTGCGGCAGCAGCAGCGCCAGCGGTAGAACGATATGCGGTGCGCGGCGCATGCCGCCCCAACTGTGCCAGGCCCAGATCGCCAGTGGCCAGACCGGCCAGGTGTAGAGCAGCAGGTTGCGTGCAATGAAGCCCAGCACTTCCGATTGTGGAGCGCCGTACATGCGCCGATCGAAGCGCGACCATTCACGGATGAAAGCAACGGCGTCGCTGCGTTCTTCTGCACCGAAATAGGCGGCGGCGAACCAGGCAAGGACGATGGCGAGTGCCAGAGGCAGGCTGATGGCAAGTACGCGCCGCCATGACCGTTGTGGACATACCCAGGTGGCGAGCAGCAGGCTCACCGTCACGGCCAATGGCATGACGGGGCCGCTGGCGAGTCCAAAGGCGCCGAGCCCGAGGCCCAGCAACAGCCCGCCTTGGTTGGGCTTGTCGAGGCTGCGGATCAGACCATAGAGCATCAGCGCGATGCAGTACATCTGCCCGACCTGCGCTGTGGTCTCATGCCCGCGCTGGGCCAGTCCGACGCAGGCGAGGAAGATCAGCAGCGCGCCATCGGCCAGTGTACGGCCATAATCGCGCGCCTTGGGCTGTCCGCCGAAGGCAAATTCAAACGGTTGTACCTCGGCCCGACGGCCGAGCAGGTAGGCACCGTACCAGATACTGGCGCAGGTGACGAAGAAGAAGAGTGCGGTGGACAGGCGTGCTGCATCGGCGGCACCCAGCAGCCAGCCGAACAGCTTGATCATCAGCGCGCCGATCCAGAACACCAGCGGACCGTCCTCGACATGCGGCCGGCCGACGATATTGGGTAGCAGCCAATCCTGCAACCCGCCGTGTGCCAGTGTCCACATCACGCCGAAGCCGGCGGCGTCCTCATTTTTCCAGGGGTCGCGCAGGAACAATCCGGACAGCCCATAGATGATGCACAGGGCAAGCAGCAGTCGGCGCGGCAAGGCGCTTGTTGCAGCGGCAGTCAGATGAACACGGGACGTCTGGGCAGGAGGCATGCAGCGCAGTGTAAGACAATCGGTGGAAAAGCAAAAAGGCAGCTTGCGCTGCCTTTCCGGTCGGGGCGATCCGTCGGCGCGGGATTGGTCCTGCGCCAGAGTGCCAAGGCCTTTGCCTGTGGCCGGATACAGCGGATGTTACGCTGCCGAGGCCTTGCCGATCTTCGAGCCGAACTTCTGGCGGAACTTCTCGACGCGACCAGCCGTGTCCATGATCTTTTGCTGGCCCGTGTAGAACGGGTGCGATTCGGACGACGTTTCGATCTTGATCAGCGGATATTCCTTGCCGTCGGTCCAAGTCGTGGTTTCCTTGGAGCGCATCGTGGTACGTGTCTTGAACTTGAAGCCGCACGACACGTCTTCGAAAATCACTTCGTTGTAATCGGGATGGATATCTTGTTTCATGGTTTTTCCTGAGGTTAAGGTAGCCAGTCTGGCGAGGTCAAACACCCGATACCAGACCACTTGCCGGAGCAAACCGCGATTATGTCAGAAAAACAAGGACTTGGGCAAGCGGCGCAGGCCTAAGTAATGAGGGATTTTCTGCCGGGCTCACGCCCGGGCGGGGTCTTGCCGGTAATACGTCGCCAGTAGACCGTAAAGTGCCGGATAGATCTCTTTGACCGCTGCGCCGTCCACGAAAAACGCTTCCGAACTGACGGCGAAGAATTCAGCCGCATCCACAGCGCCATAGTGATCGATCAACAGGGCCTCCAACGCTGCATGATGCGCGTCGTCGTCGGCCAGTGCATCGGCTGCCTCCACCTGCGCGACAAAATGCAGGTAGGCGGCATCGAAGCCGGTCTGCCAGGCTTGTGGATCGAGGGCGCCGTGCAGCTGGCGCGAAAAGGCGGGGATGCCGTCTGGTTCGCCGTTCAACATGTCGAGCTTGTGAGCGAATTCATGGATCACCACGTTGTACGGCACGTCGCTGGCAATCTCCTGCGCGGCATCAGGCCACGACAGGATCACAGGGCCATGTTCCCAGGCTTCACCTGTGGCTTCTTCCTCGACACCGTGCACCAGGCCGATTTCGTCGACCACGGTCTTGCGGATCAGGAACTCGCCCGGATACAGCACGATGCCATGCCAGCCTTGGTAGCACTCGAGGCCGAGACGCAGAATCGGCAGGCATGCCTGCACCGCGACGCTGACCACCATCTCGTCAGTGAGCGGCATGTCGTGCGCGGTGGAAAACTCCTTTTCCGCGATGAACAGCGTGGCCAGTTCACGCAGTTCTGCCAGTGTGGCGGCATCACGTTGCCGCAAGAAGGGCAGGCTGTCGATGGTCCTCTGCCAAAGCGCATCGGCAATGGCGTAGCGCGCCAGTTGCCGTTCGCGCGTGCGGCGCCGCAGGTAGGAGGACAGGCGTCCGAGCATGGCAGGCAAGCGTGGCAGAGATGTCAGGCAGGTGAACGAAACAGGGCGGCACAGACAACAACACGCGCCGAAGCGCGTGTTGTCGGTTGACGGGGGTCAGTTGCCGCGTCGCATCATGTCGAAGAACTCGGCGTTGTTCTTTGTCGATTTCATCTTGTCGAGAATGAAGTCCATGGCTTCGACTTCGTCCATGTCGGAGATGAACTTGCGCAGGATCCAGATCTTTTGCAGGATGTCCGGCTTGATGAGCAGTTCCTCGCGTCGCGTGCCTGACTTATTCAGGTTGATGGCCGGGTAGAGGCGCTTTTCCGCGAGGCGGCGTTCGAGGTGCACTTCCATGTTGCCGGTGCCCTTGAACTCTTCATAGATCACGTCGTCCATGCGGCTACCGGTTTCGATCAGCGCCGTGGCGATGATGGTCAGCGAACCGCCTTCTTCCAGATTGCGGGCCGCACCAAAAAAGCGCTTCGGGCGCTGCAGGGCGTTGGCATCCACACCGCCGGTCAGCACCTTGCCGGAGGCCGGTACCACAGTGTTGTAGGCGCGGGCGAGGCGTGTGATCGAGTCGAGCAGGATGACCACATCCTTCTTCATTTCGACCAGGCGCTTGGCCTTTTCGATGACCATTTCGGCAACCTGCACGTGGCGGATGGCCGGTTCGTCGAAGGTCGATGCCACCACTTCGCCGCGCACGGAGCGCTGCATTTCGGTCACTTCTTCCGGACGCTCGTCGATCAGCAGTACGATCAGCATCGCTTCCGGATTGTTGTTGATGATGGCGTGCGCAATGTGTTGCAGCATCACCGTCTTGCCCGACTTGGGCGAGGCTACGAGCAGGCCGCGCTGGCCGAAGCCGATCGGCGCGATCATGTCGATGATCCGGCCGGTGATGTTTTCCTCGGCCTTGATGTCGCGTTCGAGATGCAGCGGCCGGTTAGGATGCAGCGGCGTCAGGTTCTCGAACATGATGCGGTTCTTGACCGCTTCCGGCGGATAGCCGTTGACCTTGTCGACCTTCACCAGCGCGAAATAGCGCTCGCCGTCCTTGGGCGTACGCACTTCGCCTTCGATCGTATCGCCGGTGTGCAGATTGAAACGGCGGATCTGCGACGGGCTGATATAGATGTCGTCGGTGCTGGCGAGATACGAGGTTTCCGGCGAACGCAGGAAGCCGAAGCCGTCGGGCAGCACTTCGAGCGTGCCGTCACCGTAAATCGTTTCGCCCATCTTCGCGCGCTTCTTAAGGATCGCAAACATCAACTCCTGCTTGCGCATGCGCTGGGCATTGTCGATCTCCAGCGTGGCGGCCATTTCGAGCAGCGCCGAAACGTGGAGCGATTTAAGTTCTGTTAAGTGCATAAACGTGAGTGTGTGTTGCCCGGACGGGCGGAGAAAATCTTAGAAGGGGAGATGGGGAACGAATGGTGAGCGGAATGCTCAGGAAACCACTGGAACGCAGTGTAGCATACTCACAGTACCCGCCGGATTGGGGTAATCACGTATGCCGAGATGGCAACCCGTACCGGCGGGGGCGCGGTGCGGGAGCATACCGGCACCCGCACCTGATGATTACAGGTGACTGTCGAGGAAAGCCGTCAGTTGCGACTTGGACAGCGCACCAACCTTCTGCGCGGCCACGGCGCCATTCTTGAACAGGATCAGCGTGGGAATGCCGCGGATGCCGAACTTGGCGGGCACGGCCTGGTTGTCGTCCACATTGATCTTGGCGACCTGCAGCTTGTCGCCGTAGTCCTTGGCCACCTCGTCGAGGATCGGCGCGATCATCTTGCAAGGGCCGCACCACTCAGCCCAGAAATCGAGCAGAACCGGCTTGGACGATTGGAGAACGTCAGCTTCGAACGATGCGTCGCTCACATACTTGATTTGGTCGCTCATGGCGGAAAACCTCTGATGTCGTTATGGTCTGGCATGTAGCCAGTGGGTTACATTACACGAAGTCTGGACAGCATGCAGGGCAGTGCCCGATGACATGCTCGCCGACGTGGACTTGCGTGCGATATTTCGGGAACGGCTCCGACCGTGTCCGGGTACGGTTCCACAGCTTGCCTGAAGATGCGTGACCGGACGCTGCCAGAGGGGCCATGCAACATGCCGGGCCACGGCCTGGCGGCGTGTCGCGATCGTGCTTCCAAGGCCTATATATTACCAATACCGCGTAAATCAACCTTGAATTCTCCCTATCAGACCCATAGCTCGCGTTGCGGATGGCTGACCTGGAGCAACGGCACACCATGAGTCTGCTTGCGACACTCGATCTGCCGCCCGGCCGGGCATTTCTGGCGCAGGCCGCCGAAGCTGCCTGGCACTACCTCGATGCACAGGATCAGCCGGCCGCCGCTGCGCATGTCGTGGTACCGACCGCGGCACAGATCCCGGCCACCCGGCAGGCGCTGCAGGCTGCTGCCGCTGGGGCTGGGCGCGCCGGCCTGCTGCCGCGCATTCTCACGCTTGGTCATTGGTTGCTTGATGTGCCGCCCTTACCGGGAGATCCGGCGCCGCGCACGCATCTGAGCCGGCTGTTGACTGTGCAGCAGGCGATCCGCTCCCAGGCGTGGTTGCAGCAGGTATTTGGCCTGCATGGCGAGGGGGCGGCATGGGGGCTGGCGCAAACCATGCTCGCGGTCGGTGACGAACTGTCGCGTCGCTGGCTGACGCTCGATGCGGCGTGGGCAGGTGCCGATGCCGGTGATCAGATGGACTACGAGATGCGGCTGGAGGCCGCGTTGGGCGTAGGCTATGACACGTTAGCGGAGCGCTTCCTGGGCGAGGAATCGCGTATTGTCATGGCATTCTGGCGGATGCTGGCTGACCGTGGCGATCCGGTACCGGTG
>DATLHT010000083.1:0-2790 GCA_035539795.1 Burkholderiaceae bacterium | reverse complement strand
CTCATGTCGTGCGCTTCGGCAGGCGTGACGCGGCGCACGGCGTCGCGCGCGGCGGCCCAGCCGGCCGGCTGCTGGCGCGCGCGTCCGGTGGCGAGGGTGTGACCAGCATCCTGCCATGCTGCCATGCCCCCCGCCAGCACGCCGACCTGCGTGAAGCCCATGCGATGCAGCCACACCGCACTCAGGCGCGCGCGGGTTTCATCGTCGTCGATCAGCACGACGCGTGCATCGCGTACGGCAATGAAATCGTCGGCGCGTTGCACGATCTGTCCGCCGGGTACCCATTGCGCGCCGGGAACGTGCCCGGCAACGTGGTCGTCACGCTGGCGCACGTCGAACACATACAGATTGCCGGAATCCTCCAGCCATGCCGCCAGCGTGGCGGTATCCACGCTGGCGATGCCCGCCGCATCGGCCAGCGTGCGGCTGGTTTCGGCAGCATGCGCCACACTCGCTGCCGACGGCGTGCCGAGCGTGCGCCGCGCGCCGCGTTCCACTTCCTTGCCGGCCAGCAGCCAGCCCTTGGTGCCGTTGCGCAGCGCCACGGCTTGTGTCACACCGAGTTCGCGCAGCGTCTGTGCGGCGATCAGGCTGCGCGTCCGGCCCGCGCAATGGACCACCACCGGGCCGTCGTGCGTGCGCAGGTCGCCGGCGTGACGCGCGATATCGAAGCTTGGCCCACTGGTCGAGCCGGGAATGCACGCCTCCCGGTATTCCTCCGGCGTGCGCACATCGAACAGCAGGATGTCGCGGCCTTCGTCCTGCCATTGCCGGAAGCTGTCGGCATCGACATCCGGGATGTCGTAGCGGTGGTAAGCCACTTCGCCATAGAGCTTGCTCGGTACATTGTTGCCGGTCGCCACCGGATAGCCGGCTGCGCGCCACGCCTCGATGCCGCCGCACAGCCACTGCACGTTGCGATAGCCGAGCGCAGCGAGCGTTTCCGCGGCCAGGGTGGCTCGCCCCGTGTCGTCATCCGTCACGACGATGGCGGTGTCGGGATCGCGCACGAGTGTGGCGATCCGCAACTCGATGCGGCGCCGCGGCAGGTTGGTCGCGCCGGGGATATGGCCACGGTCGGCTTCCATCGGCTCACGCACGTCGAAGAGCGCCATCGATTGAGCGGCTTCGCGCCATTGGTGGAGGGTTGCTGCATTGATGGTATTGGTGCGTGACATGAAACGGCCTGATGGAAGGGTTAAGAGGGGCGGAGAAATTCTGCGCCTGCGCTATGACGATTGCAGCGATGTCTTTGACGGTGCTTGCATCGATGGTTGTGCCGGTTGTTGCGTCTCGACAGACTGCCTGGCGCGTGCCTTCAGCTCCAGTTTCTTGATTTTCTGGCTGCCGGTGAGCGGCCACTCGGTCACGAACTCCACGTAGCGCGGCGCCTTGTAGCTGGCGATGTTGTTCTTGCAGTAGCGGATCAGCGCGTCGGTGGAAATGTTCGCGCCTGCCAGCTGCTCCACATAGGCATAGGCCACTTCACCGAGCCGCGTATCGGGCACGCCCACGACCACCGCCTGGCGGACGCCGGGATAGGTCTGCAGGAATTCCTCGATCTCCTGTGTTGCCACGTTGAAGCCGCTGGGCTTGATCATCTCCTTCACGCGGCCGCGATAGATCAGGTAGCCATCCGCATCGAGCTCGCCCAGGTCGCCGGTGCGCAGCCAGCCATCGTTGTCGAAGGTTTTGGCGTTCTCGTCGGGCCGCTTGTAGTACCCCGGCATGACGGTATAACCAGCCACGCGGATTTCGCCGACCTTGCCCGGCGGCAGGACGGTTTCGGTATCGATATCGACGATCCGCACCTGCACGCCGTCGCAGGGCCGGCCATTGGTATGTGCACGCTTGTCGAGCGGGTCGTTGTAGCGCGTGCGCGAGACGGCATTGGTGGTTTCCGACATGCCATAGGTACCGATCATGTCGCGGACGCCCAGCGTGTCGACGAGCCACAGGAACGAGGCAGTCGGCAGCGGCGCGCCGTAGCCGACCCGCAGACTGGAGAGATCGTGCGTGTCGCGTGCGGTGTAGCCTTTCAGGTCCTGGACGATGGTGTCGACAAAAAAGCTTGCGGTGATGCGTTCGCGCTCGATGATCGTGCAGAAGTTGCGCACGTCGTAAGGATTGCGATCGATGACCATGGCGGAACCCGACAGCCACAGTGCTAGCGTATAACCCGTACCGGTGGCGGTAAACAATGGGACGCTGGCGAGATACCGGTCGTCGGCATCGAAGCCGAAGCACCATGCCGCATAGGCATTGTTCTGCAACAGCGGCCCGTGGCAGACCATGGCACCCTTGGGGAACGAGGTGGTGCCGGAGGTGTAGAGGATCTGCGCCACGTCGCCCGGCTTGACGCCGGCCACGCGCTGCTCCAGCACGCCATCGTCGAGCAATGCCTTGCCGGCGGCCTCGATGGCCGCGAACGAGGTGATGCTGTCGGGCAACGGCGTAGCTTCATCCGCCTGCAGACCGATCACCCGGCGCAGCTCCGGCATCTCCTTGCACTGCCACGCACCTTGCGGCTGCGTCGCCAGGCCCGGTTCGAGACGTTCAAGGATGTCCAGATAGCGCACGCCGCGTACCGCGCCGTGCTGCACGATCAGTGTGCGGGCATCGGACTGCGCCAGCACATAGCCCACGTCCTTCTCGCGAAAGCGCGTGTTCACCGGCACCAGCACGGCCCCGATCATGGGGATGGCCCAGCGGGCCACGAGCCAGTCGGGCCGGTCGGCCATCCACAGCGCAACATGCTCACCGGGCTCGATGCCCTGGGCGATCAGGCCG
>DATLHT010000082.1:0-19122 GCA_035539795.1 Burkholderiaceae bacterium | reverse complement strand
TCCCAGGGTATCGGGAGCCCCATGCATACAGCGGAGGATGGCTTACATGCGATCGTCCCCAGCCGCCTGCTGTTCGGACTGACATGCCCCGTCGCTCTATTGGCCCTCGCCATTCCCTATCTGCCGAGCGCCTCGTGGTTCGGCTTTGTCCCCCTGCCAGCGCAGGTGATGGCCGGCTTGGTGGTAATCACATTGGCCTACATCACGGCTTCGGAGATCATCAAACACCGATTCTTTACGCGCGCGCGGCGTGGCCCTCGACAAGAGAGTTTCAACGATCACGCATAACGCTGCCACAGATACTTACCCAATTCGAGTACCAGCCAAAGCAAACAGCCTGTGGCAAGCACCAGGGCGATATCGTTCCAGTGCAGCGGCCCGAACCGAAACAGTTCACCGAAAGCTGGAATCCCGAGTGCTAACGCAAGCATGCCGGCAATGGCAAGCAGTATCCAGCGCAGCGCTGGATTGGGCCGCTTCAGCGCAGCAGCCAAGGAAGCACTGAAGGACCGGTTGACGAGAATCAGGGCACCAATGACTGCAACGAGGGTGAAAAATGTTAAAGCCCTGACCTCGTCCTCGGCCATGCCACTCCGAGCAGATGCGATAAAAACTACCGCAACCAATCCAAAGGCAAGCACGCCCTCAAGCAAACTCAAGCCGATCAGTACTCTGGAAAACAATGATGCATCTGGTGAACGCGGAGGTCGAGCCATCAGATCATCCTCCTCCACTTCAGCCTCGAAGGCGAGTGAACACACGGGATCGATGATCATTTCCAGAAAGGCAATATGCACCGGACCCAAAATGATCGGCAGACCGGTCACCAACGGAAGCAAAGCCAGCCCCGCAATAGGAACATGGACGGCAAAGATGAAGCCAGCCGCTTTCCTTAGATTATCGTAGATACGCCGCCCGAGCCGGACCGCCTGAATGATCGAGTTGAAGTCATCGTCCAGAAGCACAATGGAGGACGCTTCGCGCGCCACATCGGTACCGCGTCCGCCCATGGAAACGCCTATGTGCGCCGCTTTGAGCGAAGGCGCATCATTGACCCCATCCCCCGTCATCGCCACGACTTCGCCATCAGCCTGTAGCGCCCGGACGATGCGTAGCTTCTGCTCGGGCATGATCCTCGCAAAAATACTGGCACGACGAAGTTCCGAAGCCAGTGCGGCATCGTCGAGCATGTCGAGATCTTTTCCAGTCAGCACCCGCGATGCGTCTATACCAGCCTGGGATGCAATTGCCCGCGCGGTGACAGGATAATCACCGGTGATCATCACGACGCGAATCCCTGCCGTGCGACACTCCTGGATCGCGCGCGGCACACCAGCCCTCAGCGGATCCACCAGTCCCACAAGGCCAAGGAACGTAAAATCAAATGCCGTGGGCGCATCCGGAAGCTCTGCCTCCGCGCAACGTGCCTGCGCAACGCCGAGCACTCGCAGCCCTTCCGCTGCCATGGCACCCACAGCAGCCTCCACGGCGTTCCTTGTGTTCTCATCCAGACCGCAGAGTTGAACGATGGCCTCAGGCGCGCCTTTGGCAGCCACCGCACACGCTGGCTCACTGCGCCCCTGGCGCCACACGTGGGTGACTGCCAGCAAATCAGGTCGCAATCCATAGCTGCGGATGCATTCCCAATGACGAAAAACCTGTTTTAGTTCATCACCGAACCATTGGGACGCGCATATCTCGAACGCTTGCTCCATGGGATCGACGGGATTTGGATCACTCGCCAGAACACCAAAGAAGACAAGTTCCCGATATCCCTTTGATAGGGCATGCGAAGGCGACTTGAGTAACTTCTGCACACCAAGGCGAGGGGTGAACAGTGCCGCAACTGTCATCCGATTTTCCGTCAGGGTACCTGTCTTGTCGGTACACAACACGGTGGCCGACCCCAAGGCCTCGATCGCTGCAGCACGACGCGTTAGTACCCTTGCGTGCGAAATTCGCCAGGCACCCATTGCCATGAAAACAGCGAGGACGACTGGAAACTCTTCCGGCAGCAATGACATGCCTATCGCGATGCCCGCGAGTCCCGCATGGAGCCAATCCCCCCGCAGCATGCCATCGAGCAGTACTGCTGCCACGCTCACGACACCGGCAGCCAACGCGGCGAACTTCACCAACTTGCGGGTTTCGGCCCGGAGCCTGGGTGGCTCAGGTTCGAGCGTATGGAGCGCCTCCCCGATCTTGCCGACCTCGGTACGCACGCCTGTTGCCATCACTTCCCCGAGCCCGCTTCCGCCAACCACCAGGGAACCTGAGTACACGTAGGGCGTATCTTCTCCCCCCGGACGCAAGCCGATGGAAGAAGTGTCGACGGCCGCAACCTTCCGGACCGGCGCCGACTCCCCCGTCAACAGTGACTCATCCACACGTAGCTCGCGCGCCTGGATCAATTTCGCATCGGCCGGAATGCGATCGCCCTCGACCAGAACGACAAGGTCACCACGCACGACCTCCCTACCTGCAATCCGCTGACGCTGCCCATTGCGAATCACTAGGGCCCGCGGGCTGGACAAGTCGCGTAACGCTTCCATAACGCGTTCGGTACGGACCTCTTGAACCACCGTGATAATGACGGACATGCCCGCGAACAAAAGAAGAATCACGGCTTCGCGTGTATCCCCGAGTAAGAGATAGATGCCGCCGCCAGCAAGCAGTAATGCCAGCATGGGTTCGCGCAGAACATCCCGAACGACCCGCCAAGGCGTTCGGTGGCCAGCACGCGGCAGCTCATTCGGGCCTTCGGCCCTCAGTCGGGCCTGCACCTGTGCATCATCCAGCCCCTGGACTTTTGTCGGATCAGTCATGGTCCCGCCCATTCATGCCTTCGGAAGCAGTGTATGAGCAGAAAAGGCTCTCGACCAGAATGGATGCAAAAGGGACACAATCCGACCGCATCGACCGCGATGGCACGATTCCAGTGCGCGCCTTCGTCATGAAGCGACGTATATACCCATGAACGAATCAAGCTGCCCAGACCGGCCAATGCCCTGCTTCGGTCAAATGCCCTTCCACGTGACGGCTATCTCGCAACCTTGAAGTCAGGCCGTTACGTAGATGTCACTCGTCGGGCCTGCAGACCATCGTTTGCACACGCTGAATGACGACCAGTCAGCACTGTGCAGAGACGTCGAGTGCACACGACGTTGAATGAGTGAAGGAGGTGACCCCGCCCAGAACAGGCGACGCTGACGCTGAAAACAACAATGCCGCTGCGAAACCTGCGTTTCTGCCAGCGGCATGTCTTGAATCTGGTTGCGGGGGTAGGACTTGAACCTACGACCTTCGGGTTATGAGCCCGACGAGCTGCCAACTGCTCCACCCCGCGTCCGTTGAAGCTGTAACTATAACGCATTGTTTGCGGCAATGCAACAGCTTTCCTCACGAAGTGACATATATCCTGGGTTCAAGCTGCCAAAGGCGCAGCATTCCAGGCAAGCACAGGCAGGCTCCAAGAGGTGGCGCGGATGATACACTGCGTTGATTCCACGCTGGATGCGCTCATGAAATTCTGCTCGAATTGCGGCCACGCGGTCACCCTTCGCATACCGGAAGGCGATACGCGTCCCCGCCATGTCTGCGACAACTGCCACACGATTCATTATGTGAATCCGCGGAATGTCGTCGGCACCGTGCCTGTCTGGCAGGACAAAGTCCTGCTGTGCCGTCGCGCCATCGAGCCACGCTATGGTTACTGGACCCTTCCTGCAGGATTCATGGAAATCGGCGAAACCACGGCCGAGGCGGGAGCGCGCGAGACGCTGGAGGAAGCCGGCGCACGCGTCACCGTTGGAGAACTGTTCTCCATCATGAATGTGCCGCACGTTCACCAGGTGCATCTGTTCTATTTGGCGCACCTCAATGATCTCGACATTGCCGCTGGTGAAGAAAGCCTGGAGGTCCGCCTGTTCGATGAAGAAGAGATCCCCTGGAGCCAGCTGGCCTTTCCCACTGTAATCCACACGCTGCGTTTCTTTTTCGAAGACCGCGATGCCGGGCGCGTGCGCGATGGCAATTTCCGCCTGCACACGATGGATATCGAAAAGCCCTTGCAACCGCTGGGACCCGACGGCCACTCACTGTCCTGACGCATGATTGCCTGGCTCGATCCGCACGATCCGTTTCCGGATGTGGAACAGGCACTCGGCGCGGGCACCGATGCGCCTGGCCTGCTGGCCGCCAGTCGCGACCTTTCGCCAGAACGCCTGCTGGCGGCATACCGTCAGGGCATCTTTCCATGGTATTCAAGCGGCCAGCCCGTTCTGTGGTGGAGCACCGACCCGCGCATGGTGCTAAGACCGGAAGCATTCAAGGTGTCCAGCACCTTCCGCAAGACGCTGCGTCGCGTCGAGACGGATCCGGACTGGGCGATCCGGGTCGATACAGATTTTCATGCTGTCATGCGTGCCTGCGCCAGCGCGTTCCGGCCCGGCCAGCACGGTACCTGGATCACCGACGAGATCCGCACCGCCTACAGTGCGCTATATTTGCAGGGCATGGCCCACACCGTGGAAACCTGGTACCAGGGCGAGCGCGTCGGCGGCCTCTACGGTGTCGCTCTGGGCCGGATGTTCTATGGCGAATCGATGTTCGCGCATCGTACGGATGCCTCGAAAATCGCCTTGGCCGCCTTGTGCGCGTTTCTCTGCAAACACGATGTAGCGATGATAGACTGCCAGCAAGAGACCGAGCATCTGGCCTCGCTCGGCGCGTCGCCCATTGCGCGCACCGAGTTCATCGATCATGTCCGACGCGCCACGGCCTTGCCCGGCATCGTGCCCTGGCAGTTTGACAAATCGGTGCTTTCTCACTGGACACGCCGTTACCATGAGCAAGCTTAAGGAACTCCCGCTTTCTGCATTGCAGTTCTATGCGACAGCCCCTTACGCATGCAGTTATCTCGATAACCGCCTGGCCCGCTCGCAGGTTGCGACCCCGGCCCACCTGATCAACGCAGACGTCTATTCGCAGTTGGTCCGCGCCGGCTTCCGCCGCAGCGGCATTTTTACGTACCGCCCCTACTGCGACGACTGTCGCGCCTGCACGCCGTGCCGCCTGATCACACAGGCCTTCGTTCCGAACCGTGCGCAAAAGCGCAGCTGGCGGCAGCACAGCGGCCTGACCGCACTGGTGGCCCCCCTCACCTACGTCGAAGAACACTACGCACTCTACCTGCGCTACCAGTCGCAGCGCCATGCAGGAGGCGGCATGGATGCGGACAGCCGCGAGCAGTACGAACAGTTTCTGCTACAGAGCCGCGTCAACTCGCGGCTGGTGGAATTCCGCGAACCCGCCGATGCCGCCGAGCCCGGCAAGCTGCGCATGGTCAGCATGATCGATGTGCTCGACGATGGCCTGTCCTCCGTCTACACCTTCTATGATCCGGATGTGCCGCACTCGAGCTACGGCACCTACAACATCCTCTGGCAACTGGCCCAGGCACGCGAACTGGGCCTGCCTTACCTGTACCTGGGATACTGGATCCGCAACAGCCGCAAGATGGCCTACAAGGCCAACTTCCGGCCGCTCGAAGTGCTGGTCGACCATCGCTGGCAGCCGTTCGAAAGCGCCTTCCCCGACGCATCCCGCGACCGCTGACGGAACACGCTCGGCTACAATGCCGGCTTGACCGATCCGACCCAGAGCTCATCGTGCTGAACGCGCTGTATCCCCTCGTCCGCCCCGCCCTGTTTGCGATGGATGCGGAAGATGCCCACCATTTCACGCTGCACCGCCTCAAGCAGATGCATGCCTGCGGCCTGTCCGGACTGATCGGCAATCATGTCGCCGATAATCCGCGCACGCTCATGGGAATCCGCTTTCCCAATCCGGTCGGCCTGGCAGCTGGGCTCGACAAGGATGGCGCCTATATCGATGCGCTGGCAGCGCTGGGCTTCGGCTTCCTTGAAGTCGGCACCGTCACGCCCCGCGCCCAGCCGGGCAACCCGCGCCCGCGCATGTTCCGCCTGCCACAGGGCGAGGCGCTGATCAATCGCATGGGCTTCAACAACGGCGGCGTCGACGCCTTTCTGGCGAATGTGCGAGCCTCCTCGTGGCGCGCCGCCGGCGGCGTGCTGGGGCTGAACATCGGCAAGAACGCTGATACGCCCATCGAACGCGCCGTGGACGATTACCTGTATTGCCTGGAACGCGTGTATCCGCATGCCAGCTATGTGACCGTCAACATCTCCTCGCCGAACACCAAGAACCTGCGTCAGTTACAAGGCGCCAGCGAACTGGATGGCCTGCTCTCTACGCTGCGCACGGCACAACAACGGCTGGCGGACCAGCACAAGCGCTATGTGCCGATGGTGCTGAAGATTGCGCCGGATCTGGACGACGACCAGATTCGCAATATCGGTGACGCGCTGCTGCGTCACGGTATCGACGGAGTCATCGCCACCAACACCACGCTGTCACGCGATGCTGTCCAGGGCATGCCTCATGCCGAAGAGGCCGGTGGCCTGTCGGGCGCGCCTGTCCGTGCAGCTTCGCAACGGGTCATCCAGGCACTGCGCACGGTTGTCGGTCCTGATTTCCCTATCGTCGGTGTCGGTGGCATCATGCGGGGCGCGGATGCGCGCGCCAAGGTCGATGCGGGCGCCCAACTGGTTCAACTGTATACGGGCCTGATCTATCGCGGCCCGGCGCTGGTGCGCGAAGCCGCACAGGCGCTCGCCTGAGGTCTGGATCTCGGGTGCTGGGCCGGCTAGCACCCGTGCCCCAGGGCCAGGATATCAGGGTGTGTCTAGCCGGTACGTCCGCTGATGCTGGCCTCCGCCTTGTCGAGCCAGACACCCAGTTGCTCTTGAATCCCGGTGCTGCTGAAGGAACAGCTGTCCTGCGAAAAGACATCGGCCATCTCGAGCCGACGTAACAACTCGTCGAGTACGCGCGGGAACGCTTCCGGCAACGCCAATGCCGGTGTCTGCGAGCGAAAGGCTGCCACTACCGTCGCAATTGCCACATCTCCCGCGACATAGCCCTGCAACATATCGCGCAGGCTGTCGAGCACAAGCTGTTCAGGCGTGATGGCCGGCATGGGGGAAGATTGCATCGCTCACCTCTCTTGGTTGCTTCGACGATATTCTCGATACTGCTCACGGAAGGTCCCGCCCTTCGGCGCAGGCATGTCGCGCGTCGCACTCCAGCCCTTGCCAAATGGCAGACGGGCAATGCGGCCCTGCTCCCCGCCCATGCGCTTCAGGGTCCACGCCGCGAGCCGCGTCACCAAGGCGTACAGGCCAGGATGCAACGCCGCATAGGCCCATAGCTTCAGGCCGAGCCGTTCCTGCCATGGACGGAGACCGCGCTCCATCTGTTTCTCGCGCAGCTTGCGCAGCAGGTCAGACAAGGGAATCGACGCCGGGCACACGCGGTTGCATTCGCCGCACAAGGTCGCCGCCTGCGGCAGATCCAGCGCGCTCTCGAGCCCGGTATAGCTGGGCGTGAGCACGCTGCCCATCGGACCGGGATAGACCCAGCCATAAGCATGGCCGCCGATCTTTTGATACACCGGGCAGTGATTCATGCAGGCGCCACAGCGGATACAGCGCAGCATCTCCTGGAACTCCCCGCCCAGCAGGCCGGAACGTCCGCCATCCACCAGCACAATATACATATGTTCTGGTCCATCGAGCTCGCCGTGGGCACGTGGGCCGGTCAGCAGCGACAGATAGTTCGAGATCGACTGCCCGGTCGCCGAACGCGGCAGCAGACGCATCACCGTGGCCAGGTCCTCCAGCGTCGGCAGAACTTTCTCGATGCCCGTCACCGCGACGTGCACACGCGGCATGACGGTACACATGCCTTCGTTGCCCTCATTGGTCACGAGGGCCACCGAGCCGGTCTCAGCAATCACGAAATTTCCGCCGGTCACGCCCATGTCTGCGCTGAGGAATTCCGGTCGCAGCATATCGCGCGCTTCGTGCGTCATCTCCGGGATATCGGTCAGGCGCGGCTTGCCGTGGACGCGCGCGAACAGGTCGGCGATTTCGTCCTTGTCCTTGTGCACCACCGGCGCAATGATGTGCGAAGGCGGCTCGTTGTCGTTGATCTGCAGGATATACTCGCCCAGATCGGTCTCGACACTCTGTATGCCCATCTCGGCCAGCACCTGGTTCAGGCGCATTTCCTCGGTCACCATCGACTTGCTCTTGATGACCTTGCGCACATCATGGCGCTGCGCGATCTCGGCCACGAGGCGCGCTGCATCGGCCGTGGTCTCAGCATACAAGACGGTCGTGCCGCGCTGCGCGGCTTGCGCCTCGAACTGCTCGAGCCACACGTCGAGGTTTTCCAGCGCGCGGTTGCGCCGTTCCTTCAGTGCCGCGCGCGTGGCGTCAAAGTCGATTTCGCGGATTGCCGTGGCGCGCGCGCTCACGAACTTGGTCGAAAGCTTCTTGAGGTTTTTCTGCAGGCGCTGATCGGCGAGTTTCTCCCCAGCACGTGCCTTGAAGTTCATGGACTGGACTTGCATGCACCGTCTCCTTAGGCGTCGCCCGCCAGCACCTGCGCCACGTGCAGCACGCGCGTGTGTTCGTTGCCGGTACGGCGCAGGCGCCCTTCGATATTGAGCATGCAGCCGACGTCGCCGAGCACCACGGCATCCGCGCCACTACCGGCAATGCTGGCGCATTTCTCATCGACAATGGCCGTGGAGATGTCTCCATACTTCAGGGAAAACGTGCCGCCGAATCCGCAACAGGCCTCGCAATCCGGCATCTCGGTCACCGTGACGCCCGGCAACTGTGCCAGCAAGGCGCGCGGCTGCGCCTTGACGCCCAGTTCGCGCAGGCCCGAGCAGGAATCGTGGTAGGTAATGTGGCCGGAAAATTGCGAGGGCAGGTTCTCCAGCCGGACAATGTTGACGAGAAAATCAGTCAGTTCGTACACCTTCGGCTGCAGCCGCGCGTAACGTCCATGCAGTTCCGGATCGTCGCGAAACAGGTCGTCATAATGGTGCCGGATCATGCCGCCACAGGATCCGGACGGCACGACGACATAGTCGAACTGCTCGAACTCGCGCAGCACCTTCTCGGCGAGATCGCGCGCCGCCGCGCGGTCTCCGGAGTTGTATCCGGGCTGCCCGCAGCAGGTCTGGGCTTGCGGCACCATCACATCGCAACCAGCGTGCTCCAGCAGCTTGACCACCGAGAAGCCGATATCGGGGCGCATCAGGTCAATCAGGCAGGTCACGAACAGTCCGACGCGCATGGCAGCACCCCTGTGGATATTTGCGTCCCCGCATTATGCGGTGTGGGGGGAGGCACAGGCAAATCGAAGCGGGATACCGCAATGCAGCAAAATCAGCGTATGCTGGGCATTCCTGCACTGTGACAGCAACCAAGACACAGACAATGCAAGTAAGCGCAGGATGCCGCACTACATTTCATCTCTTGAAATTTTCACAATGTGAGATAGAATGGAGCCGTTCCACACATCTCAAGATCCCGCTGCAATGACTGCTGCCGACAAGGTCGACAAAGAACCAGGCAAAACATCCATCCAAGTCATCGAACGCATGGTCATGTTGCTCGATGCGCTGGCCTTGCATGCAGACCCGGTCAGCCTCAAGGAATTGTCTCTCGCGACCGGCCTTCACCCGTCCACTGCACACCGCATCCTGAATGACATGGTCGCCTGCCGTTTTGTCGACCGTTCCGATCCGGGCAGCTACCGGCTCGGCATGCGCCTGCTGGAACTGGGCAACCTCGTGAAAGCACGCCTGTCGGTGCGGGAGGCGGCCCTGGTTCCGATGCGCGCCCTGCACCGCCTGACGGGGCAGACTGTCAATCTATCGGTACGCCAAGGCGACGAAATCGTCTATATCGAACGAGCCTACAGCGAGCGTTCCGGCATGCAGGTGGTGCGGGCAATCGGCGGACGCGCCCCCTTGCATCTCACGTCCGTTGGCAAGCTGTTTCTCGCCGCCGATGAAATCGGCCGCGTACGGGCCTACGCCACCCGTACGGGCCTGTCAGGCCACACCAGCACCTCGATCACTGATCCGGTCAAGCTCGAGCGTGAATTGAGCTGGGTGCGGACCAACGGTTACGCGCGGGACAACGAGGAACTCGAACTCGGTGTACGCTGCATTGCCGCGGGGATCTACGACGACTCGCGGCGGCTGGTTGCAGGGCTCTCGCTGTCTGCCCCGGCGGACCGCTTGCAGGACAGTTGGCTGGAGCACCTGAAGGACACCGCGCTGCAGATTTCGCGTGGCATGGGCTATCTCGAAGAAGCCTGATCTTCCTACTCAGAATGCACCAATAAAAAAAGCACCTGTCACCAGGTGCTTTTTTCATTCCGCCACCAGGGCGATGTATAGCGTCCATGCCGATCAGGTTCCGCGCGGCGTCATGCCACTGAGCACCTGCTGCGGCGCGTTCGGCGAACGCGTGTAGGGACCGCGCGGCACCGGCGTATGCTCGAGCCAATCACGCACCCGCACCGCATCGGCGAAGCGCGACAGCTTGCCGGCGGAATCCAGGAACACCATTACCACATCGCGGCCCTGCACCTTGGCTTGCATCACCAGACAACGGCCTGCCTCGCTGATGAAACCAGTCTTCTGGAGACCGATATCCCAGTCGCCACCACGCACCAGACGGTTGGTATTCACGTAGTGCAGCGTCCGGCCATTGAGCGCAGTAATGCTGTGTTCCGTCTGCGTCGAGTAGCTGCGGATCACCGGATTGCGATGGGCTGCCACCACCAGCTTGGCCAGATCGGCTGCGCTTGACACATTGCTGCTCGACAAGCCGCTCGAGTCGACGAAGCGCGAATCCGTCATGCCAAGCTCGCGCGCCTTGCGATTCATGGCCTGCACGAATGCCGGGAGCCCCCCCGGATAATGACGGCCAAGCACAGACGCGGCCCGGTTCTCGGACGACATCAAAGCGAGCAGCATAAACTCATGGCGCGGCAGCTGCAGGCCATACTGCAGACGCGAGCTGGTGCCTTTTTCAAAATCGCGGTCAGCTTCGCTGACCTCAAGAATCTCGTCCATCGGCTGGCGCGCATCCATCACGACCAGCGCCGTCATCAGCTTGGTGATCGAAGCAATCGGCAGCACTGCCAGCGGATTCTTCTGGAACAGCACTTCGTTGGTGTTCTGATCCATCACCAGCGCCACACTGGAACGCAGGTCCAGTGCATCCTGGGTATCGCGCAAGCCTAGGGCTTCGCCGAGCGATGGCCGGGTCGGTGCGGGTGTAAACGCCGCGCGCATCGGTTCGGCCTGACGTACACGCGTCACCACGACCCGGCGCTTGCCATTGACCACCGTCACGCGGCGAACGGCTACGGTCTTGGTGGCTTCCTGACGGGTGCCGCGCGCTGCGGTTTTCTTGCTGCCACGGGCCGGTGCAGCAGCGCTCTTGCGCGTACCCGCTTCCTTGCGTTTGGCGGTGGTCTGCTTGGCGTTCGATTTCTTGGATGCGCTCTTGGCTTCCGCGGCACTCTTCTTGCCGGGCGCAGCGGCCACATCAGGGGCGTAGGCAGCGGAAAGCGCCATGAGGCAAGCGGCCGCGACAGAGGCGAGCGCACCGGAAAAGCGGGGAAATTTCGAGTCGGAGAAAAACATGGTGGCTGGCGCGCGCGGGGGCTGGGATGCCGTTAGTGTATGCAAAAATAAATTTCTGATCAAGATGAAGGACTTACCGAATCTATTTAAAGCAGGTTTACCCTGATTTTTCACTTGATGAAAAATTTCTATGAGCACACGTGATGCACCTTAAAATTATGTTGCATAGCAGCAACATTTACGGATTTTATTCAATATAGCGGGTGAATTGCGACACCGCTTCCCGTTCCGTCGTCAGGGAATTTTCCACGGCTGCAGGATCGGCCCAGCCCAGTGACATGCCGCACACCACCATCTGGTCCGCGGGCAATGCCAACTGCGTCGAAATCACGCGATGAAAGCGGGTAAACGCTGCCTGCGGACAAGTATCGAGCCCACGGGCGCGCGCCGCGATCATGATGTTCTGCAAGAACATGCCGTAGTCCAGCCAACTGCCCTGCCCCAGCCGCCGGTCGATCGTAAAGATCAGACCTACCGGCGCATCAAAAAATGCATAGTTACGCGCGTTCTGGGCGCTGATTTTTTCCTTGTCGCCTTTTTCGATCCGCAGCAGCCCATACAAATCCCAACCGACCTTGCGACGTCGGTCAAGGTATGGCGAAAACCACTCCTTAGGGTAGTACGCATATTCTTCGTGGTGCCCCTGTGCCGCCTCCGGATCGCGGTACGTGGCGAGAATGGCGTCTGAGAGACGCTGGCGCGCCGCGCCCGTCAGCACATAAACATGCCACGGCTGGGCGTTGGTGCCAGACGGGGCACGACTGGCCACGCGCAGGATGGCGTCGATGGTCTCATGGGGGACGGGATCGGGCAGGTAAGCACGAACCGAACGTCGCGAAGTCATGGCGGCATCGACTGCGGCAACGGCGGCCTCGTCAGGAAGCGGAGTATCTGGGTTCATGGCACCTCAAGAAAATTTCGGCGTACGTTCAGCCCGGGCGTGACCACGCGCGATGCAAATACACGGCACATGCCTGTATCAAACGTCCCGGGATGGCTTGCGGATGACCAGTGCCACGCCGGCGGCGGCCAGCACCATGCCGACCATGGCCGGCGGCTTGAAGCTCTCGCCGAACAGGGCCCATGCCATCAGCGCAGTTGTAGGTGGCGTCAGGTACATGAGCGCCGACACGCTGGTCGCAGCGCCGCGGCGAATCAACAGGAACAACAATGACATTGCGCCGATCGACATCGTCAGCACGGCCCACAACAGGGCACCGATCAATTCCGGCGCCCATTCGATTTCGCGGGTTTCGAACAGGAACATGAACGGTAGGCACGCCAACCCGGCAGCCGCAAACTGAATCAGTGACCCCATGCGCAGATCGAACACCGGACAGAAGCGCTTCTGGTAGATCGTACCGATCGTGATCGATAACAAAGCCATCACGCATAGCGCCAGGCTCACAAGTGTCACGCCAGCGACATCCAGCTTGTTCGAGACCACCAGCGCCACGCCAGCCATGCCCAGCAGCAATCCGCCCCATTGGCGCGGCGCCACGCGCTCGCCGGTCGCCGAGGCAAACACTGCTGTCAGAATCGGCTGTATACCAACAATCAGCGCCGACAGTCCCACCGGCATGCCGAGCCGGATGGCTGCCCACACCCCACCAATATAGCCGGTCTGCAACAGCAGCCCTGCAACCGAGAGATGGCCGATGGCGCGCCAGTCGGTCCGGCCACGCGCATGCGGCAGCGGGACACGCGCCAACAGCACGACTGGCGCCATGCAAAGGACTACCCCGGCACAACGCACGAACATGAAGGTCATCGGTTCGGCATGCGGCATCGCATACTTGGCGATGATGAAGCCGGTGCTCCAGATCACAACGAACGCCCACGGCATCATTTGCAACCACAAGCTATCCGCCTGCACCGTGTCGTCCGGGGAGAGCGTTGGACACTTCATGCCGCCGTCCTCGCCGCGTGCAGGCGGGCATGCATGCGAGCCGCCAGCAGTACGGTCTGCTCGTGCACCGCCACAGTATGTGCGATCTCGTTGCCATAGCCGCCTGCCATGGTCACTGCGACAGGAATAGCGTGCGTGTGCGCCACATCGAAAATCATCTGGTCGCGTTCGGCCAGGCCGTCCATGGTCAGTCGCAGCCGGCCAAGCCGGTCACCCTCATGTGGGTCAGCACCAGCCAGATAAATCAGGAGCCCCGGCTCGAAACGCCCCAGCATGAGATCGAGCGCGCCCTGCAATGCATCCAGATACTGTGCATCGCCGCAACCATCGGGCAGGCCGACATCCAGGTCGCTGGCCTCCTTGCGGAATGGGTAGTTTCGCTCGCCATGCAAAGACAGCGTGAACACCGTCGCATCGTCCCGCAAGATCGAAGCGGTACCGTTCCCCTGATGTACATCCAGATCGATGATGGCAACAGGTAACTGGCGGCCTTCGGCACAGGCATCGTGCTGCAGGCGCCGCGCCGCAATCGCCGAATCGTTGAAGACACAGAATCCACCGCCCTTGTCGGCATAGGCATGATGCGTACCGCCTGCGAGGTTGACCGCAATGCCATCGTGCATGGCCTGCCTGCACGCGGCTATGGTCGCGCCGGCGGAGCGCCTGGAGCGCTCCACCATCGCTTCCGACCACGGAAAGCCGATTTCGCGCTGGCGTGCCGGCTCCAGTGTACCTGTCGACACTTTTTGCACATATTCGTCCGTATGTGCCAGCAGTAGATCCTCATCCGAAGCACGGGGCGCCTCCCGCAGCACGATTCCAGCACCGGAAGCCGTCACGGCGTCGCGCAACATCCGGTACTTCTGCATTGGGAAACGATGTCCTTCAGGCAACGGCAAAACGAAGTGATCGGCGTAATAGGCGTACATCGAGACGTGCATCGGGCTGGGTAGACCCCAAGAAACCGGGGGCGGCCATCGTGGTGCTGCAAAACCGCAGATGCATGGTAGCACTGTACAGCGCCCGCCAGAGGCGCATGCAGCACATGCGGACGCGTGGCACCTTGCAAAAGTGACCGTTGCCACACGATTTCTGTCCGGTCATTTCGTATCGCTTAAATCTGACTTCAATTTTTTGTGCAATGCACAAAAATCGCTTGACATCGCACTGGCGGTCAATAGAATAGGAATTGTTGCGACGCATCAAAATGATGTTTCGCTCCCTGCCCGGAGCCCGCCGTCACACTTTCGACATCGAGGGCATGTAGCGTTTGAGGGCATCCACCGTTCAACCGTCGTACCCCGATGATACTGGAGACTGCAATGCTGACGCCGGAACAAATCACTGCTGCCAACAAGGCCAACCTCGAAACCCTGTTCGGTCTCACGACCAAAGCCTTCGAAAGTGTCGAGAAGCTCGTCGAACTGAATCTGCAAGTGGTCAAGGCCAGCTTCGCGGAGAACGTCGACACCGCCAAGAAGGTCCTGGCCGTGAAGGATGCCCAGGAACTGATGGCGGTTCAGGCTGCACTGATCCAGCCGGTTGCCGAAAAGGCACTGGCTTACACCCGCCATCTGTACGAGATTGCCTCGGATACCGGCTCGGAATTCAACAAGGTTGCGGAATCGCAAATCGCCGAAAGCAGCCAGCGTGTACAGTCGCTCGTCGACAATATCGCCCGTAACGCACCGGCCGGCTCGGAAAGCGCCGTCGCTCTCGCGAAGTCGGCGATCTCCGCAGCCAACAACGCGTATGACTCGGTGCAGAAGGCCACCAAGCAGGCTGTCGAAATCGCCGAAAGCAACTTCCACGCGGCCACCAACGTCGCGGCGAAGGCTGCACAGCAAGCCACGGCGCAAGCCCGCACGTCTGCCAAGAAAACTGCGGCCTGACGCTTCGGCAATCGCCTACCAGTAACGGCGCCATCCCGGTGGGATTGGCGCCGTTTTTCATTTGTGCGCGTATCACCCTCCTCTTGATCCCTCACCTCACCTACGAACAAGAGCTTCCACGCGCCAGCGGTTGGGCTTGACTGGCTTTTTCCATTGCCTTCCGCTGTGTGACAAAGCCTGGGGCTAGGTCGCTCACAGTCCACTTTCCTTCAGTCACAAGTGTGTCCGTACAACATGGCCCCAAGTGGACGCCTCAGCTTGGCTGTCCGACATCTCATCGCGCCGAGGCACACTTTCTTGCAGACATCTCTTCGCGCTGAAGACGACTTCTTCATGTTCGCGTCTTTCATCCAGAGAAAGGTGTGGGAAATTGTGCAACCCCCGATCCAAGGTCCGCCAGAACACCGGGATCGACGGGTAATGACCAGCCATGTAATCTCCTCCGCCACTCATCATGCCTGCTTCGCGTCCACATCTTCTGCGCCGTGCTCTCGTCTTGTCCGGCAAAGCCTTGCACGAGACGCAGGCACGGGTCGCACTCCGGTTGCAGCCGCTCCGCTACCGCATGCTGCGCCAGTTGCTCAGGCTGCCACGCTTCGAGGCACGTTGCATGCTTATCCTGCCCTGCCTCATGTGCCTGCCGATGGTCATGGCAGGTGCCTACCTGCTGAGCCAGGGAGACTGGCTTGTCGGATTAGCCGGCGCCGGGATGGCCGGCGCGATATGCCTGCAGACCACACGCCGGCTGCAGCGGATTCTGAGGTTACCGTTACGCCTAGCTCGTCCGGCGCTGTCACAGCAAGCGCAACCGTATTCGGCCCGCGCATCGGTGCAACACTTCTGACGGAAACCATGGCAGGTACGCGCCGCTCTTGTTAGGATGAGCAGCCCTGTCCTGATATCGGGGCACGACGGCTCACCCGGGAGCGCACATGGAAAACCTGTCACACCTGCTGGTCGATCCCGCCGCGTGGGCGGCGCTTGCCACCCTCATTGCCATGGAAGTCATCCTTGGCATCGACAATCTGATCTTTATCTCCATCCTCACCAACAAGCTACCCGAAGCGCAGCGCGCCCGAGCCCGGCGTATCGGCATCAGCGGGGCACTGGTACTGCGGTTAGCCTTGCTGGGAACCGTCGCATTCATCGTCCAGTTGACAACGCCCCTCTTCACGGCCTTCGGCCAGGCCTTCTCGTGGCGTGACCTGATCCTGATCGCCGGCGGCGCATTCCTGGTCTGGAAAGCCACGCGTGAGATCCATCACCATGTCGATCCGCCTCCTGAAGGTGACATGTTCGGCAGCCCGCAAGCCGCATTGGCCTTCTCTGCCGCTATCGGGCAGATCCTGCTACTTGATATTGTCTTCTCCATCGACAGCATCATCACCGCCGTCGGCATGACGGAACATATCCCGATTATGTTTGCCGCCGTGATCGTGGCCGTCACCGTCATGTTGCTGGCCGCCACATCGCTGGCGAACTTCATCGAGCGCAACCCGACGATCGTCATGCTGGCACTTGGCTTCTTGTTGATGATCGGGATGACGTTGCTGGCCGAAGGTTTCGGTGCACATGTACCCAAGGGGTATATCTACGCGGCCATGGCATTCTCCGCGACGATCGAAGGGCTCAACATGCTGGCACGCAGGGCACAGCGCAAGAAGAAAGCGATCGGAGGCGCGACGCATTGACCGGCAGCGGGTCGCCACCGCCCGCGAGCATCTCCCGCGGCGGTGGCGACCCGAGCACCTCGGAGTGACTGCAACTCCAGCACCTTCCCCCAGCCGCTGCAGGTCTCACATCTGCGGGACTGCGGCCCAGAATGGCGGTTAATTGCATTTATTCGGCAAAAAAACAGGCGGCATTGCGCCGCCTGTTCCACTACTACCACGTTCGACCGTCTTGATTGCTGAATCAATCCAGTCCGCCGCTGCCTATCAGCCGAACTGCCTTCCGATGGGCAACTGCGGCGGGCCGTTTCTACGCCCCGCTATGATTTACTTCTTACGGGCAGGCGGCACATCGGTACATACACCCTCGTAGATCTCCGCAGCCATGCCCACTGATTCACCCAGGGTAGGATGCGGATGGATGGTCTTGCCGATATCCACCGCGTCGGCGCCCATTTCGATAGCCAGGCACACTTCCCCGATCAGGTCGCCGGCATGCGTGCCGACAATGCCGCCACCGATGATGCGATGGGTTTCCTCGTCGAACAGCAGTTTGGTGAAACCTTCATCGCGGCCGTTGGCGATGGCGCGTCCCGATGCTGCCCACGGGAAGACGCCCTTGCCGTACTTGATGCCTTGCGCCTTGCACTGCTCTTCCGTCAGACCCGCCCAGGCCACCTCAGGATCGGTATAGGCTACCGACGGAATCTGCTTGGCATCGAAATAAGCCTTTTCGCCATGCGCCGCCTCGGCGGCGACGTGGCCCTCATGCACAGCCTTGTGGGCCAGCATCGGCTGCCCGACGATATCGCCAATGGCGTAGATGTGCGGCACGTTGGTGCGCTGCTGTTTGTCGACCTCGATGAAGCCACGATCGGTCACGGCAACACCAGCCTTGTCCGCGCCGATCTTCTTACCATTCGGGCTGCGGCCGACGGCCACCAGCACCATGTCGTAGCGTTGCGGTTCGGACGGTGCCTGCTCGCCGTCGAAGCTGACATAGACGCCGTCCTTGCGTGCTTCCACACCGACGGTGCGGGTTTTCAGCATGACCTTGTCGAAGCGCGACTTGTTGACCTTCTCCCAGACCTTGACGAGATCGCGGTCCGCGCCCTGCATCAGGCCATCCAGCATTTCCACCACGTCGATGCGCGTGCCGAGCGTGCTGTATACCGTAGCCATCTCCAGGCCGATGATGCCGCCGCCGATCACCAGCATGTTCTTCGGGATCTCGCGCAGTTCGAGCGCACCGGTCGAATCGACGATACGCGGATCCTCGGGAATGAACGGCAGCTTCACGGCCTGGCTGCCGGCCGCGATGATCGCTTTTTCGAAACGGATCACGGTTTTCTTGCCAGTGCGCTCCTGCGCCTCGCCATCCGTCAGTTCCACTTCGAGATGATGCGGATCGAGGAAGGTACCGACACCGCGCACCACCTGCACCTTGCGCATCTTCGCCATGCCTGCGAGACCGCCGGTGAGCTTGCCGATCACCTGTTCCTTGTAGCCGCGCAGCTTGTCGAGATCGATCACCGGATCGGCGAACGACACGCCATGCGCCGCCATCGCCTTGGCCTCGTCGACCACAGCCGCGGTGTGGAGAAGCGCCTTCGACGGAATGCATCCGACATTGAGACACACGCCACCGAGCGTGGCGTAACGCTCCACGATCACCGTGCTCATGCCCAGGTCGGCGCTGCGGAATGCAGCCGAATACCCGCCGGGGCCGGCACCCAGCACAAGCATGTCGCAGGTGATGTCGGCCGAGCCGCTGTGTTGTGCAGCGGTGGGAGCGGCCACAGGCGCAGCAGGTGCCGCGCTGGGAGCCTGCGCTGGCGCTGCCTGCGGAGAGGCCGCCGGGGCCGCCGGGACTGCCGGGGCCGAAGCTGCGGCACCAGCCTGCACGTCGACCGTCAGGATCAGGCTACCGGTGTTGACCTTGTCGCCCACCTTCACTTTGACGTCGACCACCTTGCCCGCGGCCGGGGACGGCACGTCCATGCTGGCCTTGTCGGATTCCAGCACGATCAGCGACTGCTCCAGTTC
>DATLHT010000081.1:0-2094 GCA_035539795.1 Burkholderiaceae bacterium | reverse complement strand
AGATGGAAGTGGTCGGGACGCTGTACCGGCCTCAGGGCCTGACGCATGGCGGCCGCGCACCCGCCGTGGTGGTCGGACACCCGATGGGCGCGGTGAAGGAGCAGAGCTCACAGCTGTATGCGCAGAAGCTGGCGGAGCAGGGTTTCGTTACGTTGGCGATCGATCTTTCCTTCTGGGGAGAGAGCGCCGGTACCCCGCGGCACCTGGTGTCGCCTGAAATCTATTCTGACGACATCAGCGCGGCGGTGGACTTCCTGAGCACGCAGTCGTTCGTGGATCCGCAGCGGATTGGTGGCCTGGGCATCTGTGGCAGTGGCAGTTTCGTGATCAGCGCAGCCAAGATCGACCCGCGCATCAAGGCAATCGCTACGGTCAGCATGTATGACATGGGAGCCGCCGCGCGCCAAGGGCTGAGCCACGCGCAATCGCTGGAGCAGCGCAGGCAGATGATCAAGGCTGCAACGGACCAGCGTCTGGTCGAGTTCAACGGTGGGCCGGCAGTCCATGTACCTGGCACCGTGAACAAGCTCGAGGCCGATGCGTCCGAAGTGCAGCGCGAGTTCTTTGATTTCTACCGCACGTCGCGTGGCGCTTACACTGCCGAAGGCGAGCGCAGCGACTTGACCACCCAGCCGCTGTTCAGCAGCTTGGTCAAGTTCGTCAATTTCTACCCCTTCAACGATATCGAGACCATCTCGCCCAGGCCGATGCTGTTCATCTCTGGCGACCACGCCCACTCGCGTGAGTTCAGCGAGGACGCGTACCGCAGGGCAGGGCAGCCGAAGGAGCTCTACTGGGTGAAGGATGCCGGTCATGTAGACCTGTATGACCGCACCGACCTGATTCCCTTCGCAAGGTTGGCGACGTTCTTCCAGCAAGGCCTGGCTGGGAAATGAGCAGCAACGACGCGACGGCCGACCGGGCCAACTGGGGCGGGGTGCTGGCAATGACGCTGTGCGTGTTCGCACTGATCGCCTCTGAATTCATGCCGGTGAGCCTGCTTACGCCCTTGGCGGCTGACCTTGGCGTGAGCGAAGGGCTGGCCGGGTATGGGATTGCCATCTCTGGTGCCTTCGCCGTGCTGACCAGCCTGTCGATCTCCCGCTTGGCCGGGAGCATCAACCGGAAGACAGTGCTGCTGACGCTCACCGCATTGATGGCGATATCCGGCGTGGTGGTGGCATTGGCTCCCAGCTACCCGATCTACATGATGGGCCGGGCCTTGATCGGCGTGGTGATCGGCGGCTTCTGGTCGTTGTCTGCGGCCACGGCCATGCGGCTGGTGCCGGCAGCGCAGGTGCCGCGAGCACTGGCGATCTTCAATGGCGGCAACGCGCTGGCAACGGTAGTGGCTGCCCCCTTGGGCAGCTACGTTGGCGGCGTGATCGGATGGCGTGGGACATTCCTGTGCCTCCTGCCTGTGGCCGCCATCGCGCTTGCATGGCAGTGGCTGTGTCTTCCTTCCATGGCCGCGGAACGACGGCAATCCCGGGGCGGGGTGCTGGCCCTGTTGCGGCGGCGGGTGGTGATGTTGGGAATGGCGGCGTGCGGCATCTTCTTCATGGGGCAGTTTGCCTTGTTCACCTATGTGCGCCCGTTCCTGGAACAGGTCACGGGTGCAGGGGAATCCGCCGTTCCGCTGGTGCTGCTGGCCATTGGTGCAAGCGGCGTTGTGGGCACGCTCGCGATCGGGGCATTCATCAGGCGTGGTCTCTATCGCACACTGGTGGCCGTCCCGATCCTGATGGCGGTGATTGCCGCGGCGCTCGTGGCGCTGGGGCCTCAACTCTGGCCGACGGCCGTACTGTTTTCGGTATGGGGTCTGCTGGCCACGGCTGCGCCGGTGGGTTGGTGGAGCTGGCTGGCACGCACGTTCACCAACAACGCTGAAGCGGGCGGCGGGCTGATGGTAGCGGTGGTGCAGTGCTCGATCGCGCTGGGCTCCAGCCTTGGCGGCGTGCTGTTGGACAGTGTTGGTTTCGCCTGCACATTCCTGGCCAGTGCGGGCTTGCTGCTGTTTGCGGCATTGCTCGCCTATGTCACGGCCGCCGATGCTGCGTCCGCATCCGGCTCAGCGGTCGCCGTAGAGGCATG
>DATLHT010000080.1:0-7786 GCA_035539795.1 Burkholderiaceae bacterium | reverse complement strand
GCGCAGATCGAAGCGCGACGCGCCGCCAAGCAGGCGCGCGACTTCGCCGAAGCAGACCGCATTCGTGCGGCACTGCTGAGTGCCGGCGTGGTACTGGAGGACAAGCCGGGTGGCGTGACTGAATGGAGGCGGACCTGATGGCTGCCACTGCAGCAAACAAGAAGACCACTGCAGCACCAGCGAAAAAAGTCGCGGCAAAACGGGCCGCACCGCCGGCACGCAAGGCGCCGGCGCAGCGTGCGCCCAAGGTCGGCCTGGTGCCCAGCGGCGGCGCGGCTGAGACACCTGCGCAAATGGTGGAACAGGAAAAGGTGGTCAGCCGCAAGGCGCGCAAGCCGGTTGCCGATCCGGTGGTCGATCTGAATGCCCCCGTGCGTCCCTCGTACTGGGATGAGGCCTGCCAGGACCTGATGAAGCGCGACCGTATCCTGCGCAAGATCATTCCCGCCTATGGCCCGGCGCACCTCGTATCGCGTGGTGATCCGTTCGTCACGCTGGCGCGTTCGGTGGTGGGGCAGCAGATTTCGGTCAAGGCGGCGCATGCCGTCTGGGAACGCGTGGCTGCCGCCTGTCCCAAGCTCACGCCGGCACAGATGCTGCGCGCCGGCCCCGAGAAACTTGCCGCATGCGGATTGTCCAAGCGCAAAGCTGAATACATTCTCGACCTCGCCAGCCATTTCAAGGCCGGCCATCTGCACGTGACCGACTGGGCCACGATGGACGACGAGGATGTGATCGCCGAACTGGTGCAGATTCGCGGTATCGGCCGCTGGACGGCGGAAATGTTCCTGATGTTCAACCTGATGCGCCCGAACGTATTGCCGCTGGACGATCTCGGTTTGATCAAGGCGATTTCCGTCAACTATTTTAGTGGCGAGCCCGTCACCCGTAGCGAGGCCCGCGAAGTGGCTGCCAATTGGGACCCGTGGCGCACCGTGGCGACCTGGTACCTGTGGCGCAGCCTCGAACCGACGCCTGTCCTGTATTGAAAGAAGTGGCTTCAAAATGACTTTGGTGTGGTTGTGGGGCTTTACCGTACTACGTGTGCTGTCCGCGGCCACCGCCTAGCCAGAACCGCTTTGCTTCATTTTGAAACCGCCCTTAGAGTGCCGCTGACACTTTTTGCAGCGGCTTCCAAAAATCCGGTAGAATTCGCCGCCTAATGGATACCTGTTGGGAGGCCTTGGCAGAACGATGAAAACCACCTTCCTGGACTTTGAACAACCGATTGCCGAACTCGAATCCAAGATCGAGGAACTGCGCTTCGTGCAAGACGACTCGGCCGTCGACATTTCCGAAGAAATTTCGCGGCTGGCCGGCAAAAGCCAGCAACTTACCAAGGACATCTACGCTAACCTGACCCCGTGGCAGGTCGCGCAGATCGCCCGTCATCCGCAGCGCCCATACACGCTCGACTACGTTCGCGAAATCTTCACGGATTTCCATGAACTCCATGGTGACCGTGCGTTTGCGGACGACTTGTCCATCGTTGGTGGCATGGCCCGCTTCAACGGCCAGGCCTGCATGGTCATCGGTCACCAGAAGGGCCGCGATACGAAAGAGCGTGCCATGCGCAATTTCGGCATGTCCAAGCCGGAAGGCTACCGCAAGGCCAAGCGCCTGATGGAACTGGCCGACAAGTTCGGCCTGCCGATCTTCACCTTCGTCGACACGCCGGGTGCCTTCCCCGGCATCGACGCGGAAGAGCGTGGCCAGTCGGAAGCCATCGGCCACAACTTGTACGTCATGGCCGGCCTCAAGGTGCCACTGATCGCTACCATCATCGGTGAAGGCGGCTCGGGCGGCGCGCTGGCGATTGCCGTGGGTGACACTGTGGCCATGCTGCAATTCGCGACCTACGCGGTGATCTCCCCGGAAGGCTGTGCCTCCATTCTGTGGAAGACGGCGGAGAAGGCGCCCGAAGCCGCGGAAGCGCTTGGCTTGACGGCGCACCGCCTCAAGGCGCTCGGCCTCATCGACAAGATTATCAGCGAGCCGCTGGGTGGCGCGCATCGCGATCCCAAGGGCATGGCTACCATGCTCAAGCGCTCGCTGGCTGAGTCGCTGCGCCAGTTGCAGGGCCTGAACGTGAAGGAACTGCAGGCCCGTCGCCATGAGCGCCTGATGGGCTATGGCAAGTACAAGGAGGCGGGCGCGCGCAGCTGACGCGTGCCAGGGCGACGCTCGCGTCATGCGTACCGAAATTGCTGTGTCCGTTCAATCGACCCTGCTCGACTCGCCTCTTGCCCGAAAAGCCGTACGCAGTCTGCCGACGCGTGCGGCTTTTTTGTGTCCGGATGCGCCGGTCGGCAGTGGGGCGGACGGCTCCACCACAGGCACGGGGGCGAAGATGCGGCCGGAGGCGCCGCCGAGGATCGCCGTAGCGCTCTCGGGCGGCCGCGACTCCATGGTATTACTGCATGTCATGGCTGCACTGCAGTGCTCGCAGCAGGCCGCGTTCGAGTTGCATGCCTTTCATGTGCATCATGGTCTCAGCCCCCACGCGGATCGCTGGCTGTCATTCTGTGCCGCGGAATGTGCACGCCTGGGAGTGCCGTTCGAAGCGCATCGCGTCGCTATTCAGCGCGCCGGCGGCGAGAGCCTGGAGGCCGTGGCGCGTGAGCAGCGCTATACCGCGCTCGGTGACTTGTGCCGCCGTCACGGCGTGACGGCCCTGCTGACGGCCCATCACCAGGACGACCAGATCGAAACCCTGTTGCTGCAACTGGTGCGTGGGGCAGGAGTGGACGGCCTTGCCGCCATGGGACCGCAACGTAACCTGCACGGCATCGCACTGCTGCGGCCATGGCTGGATGTGCCACGGACGGCCATCGAAGCGCTGGCGCAACAGCATGGCATCACCTGGGTCGATGACGAGTCCAACGATGATCCACGTTTTGCCCGCAACGCTCTGCGTCAGCTGCTGCCGGGGCTGGCCGCGGTCCACCCGGGGTATCGCAGCGGCATCGCCCGCGCCGCCGCGCATTTGGCCGAAGCTTCCGAGCTGCTCGAAGCGCTGGCTGACGCAGATTTGCAGGCGGCTCTGACGCCACGCGGACTGGTCCTCGAACATCTCGCAGCATTATCGTTGCCGCGCCGCAAGCTGCTGCTGCGCCGATGGGTGGAACAACGGACTGGCCGTCCACCATCAGCCGCATGGATCCTGGAGGCCTGTGCCCAGCTGTTCGGCGCGTCGATCGAGGCGCAGGTTGCGGTCCGGCTGCCTGGCTGGGTGATGTATCGTTATCGTGGACTGGCCATGCTGGCCCGCGAGCGCGGCGAGCCGCCCGACCGACCCATGGTCGGCGCATGGCGTGGTGAGCGCGAAACGCATGTCGCGCCATGGCACGGCACGCTGGTCTTTACACCGGATCCGGCAGGCGTGCCGGAGTCATGGCTGCGCCAATCGCTCGAATTGCGCCCGCGCGTAGGGGCCGAACGGATCGCCATCGCGCCGGGCGCGCCCCGTCGCGGACTCAAGCAGGCCTGGCAGGATGCCGGTGTTGCACCGTGGGAGCGGCTGTGGATGCCGTTATTGTGGCGAGGCGGGGAGTTGCTGTTCGTGGCCGGCATCGGCCTCAATCACCGCCCCCTCGATGCCCTCGACCCTGATACCAGGGACAAGCAGCCGCGCTGGCATATCGACTGGGTTCCGGATCCCGACTGAGGGGCGCTATCAAAGAATGCGGCGAAGCGGTTCTCCAGCTAGGGCGAAGTGAGGAATCCGGATCGTTTTCGATCCGCCCATGTCGCAGCATGCGCTTATCAGCGCATACGCGCCTGCAACGACTGGAGAATATCCGGCAGCGCCCCCGAGCCGCGCCACGCCTTGCCAGACGAGCCCTTGCATGGTATTTTTAGGGGTTTTTCATTATTCGTCTGCGCGTACATTCATGGCACTCATCGTTCATAAATACGGCGGCACTTCGATGGGTTCTGTCGAACGCATCAAGAATGTCGCCAAGCGCGTCGCCAAATGGCATCGCGCCGGTCACCGCGTCGTGGTAGTCCCCTCCGCCATGTCGGGCGAAACCAATCGCCTGCTGGGCTTGGCGCGTGAGATTTCGCCGCAGCCCAATCCCCGCGAACTCGACATGATTGCCTCGACCGGCGAGCAGGTCAGCGTCGGCCTCCTGTCGCTCGCATTGCAGGCCGAAGGCCTTGGCGCCGTCAGCTACGCTGGCTGGCAAGTGCCGGTGCGTACCAACTCCGCCTACACCAAGGCGCGCATCGAATCGATCGATGACAAGCGCATTCTTGGCGATCTGGATGCTGGCCGTGTGGTCATCATCACTGGCTTCCAGGGCGTGGACGAGCAGGGCAACATTACTACCCTCGGCCGGGGCGGGTCCGACACCTCCGCCGTGGCCGTTGCCGCTGCCATCAAGGCTGACGAGTGCCTGATCTACACCGACGTGGACGGCGTGTACACCACCGACCCGCGCGTGGTCGAGGAAGCTCGCCGCCTGAACCGCGTGACCTTCGAGGAAATGCTGGAAATGGCCAGCCTGGGCTCGAAGGTGCTGCAGATCCGCTCCGTCGAGTTCGCCGGCAAGTACAAGGTCAAGACCCGTGTGCTGTCGTCCCTGACCGACCCGATGATCCCGGTTGAAACTGAAATGCAATCGGGCACGCTGATTACTTTTGAGGAAGATCCCAACATGGAAGCAGCCGTTATCTCCGGCATCGCCTTCTCCCGCGACGAAGCCAAGATCACCGTGATCGGCGTGCCCGATCGTCCCGGCATTGCCTACCAGATCCTCGGCCCGGTCGCCGACGCGAATATCGACGTCGACATGATCATCCAGAACCAATCGGTCGATGGTAAAACCGATTTCACCTTCACCGTGCCGCGCGCCGAGTACCAGGCCGCGTTGAACATTCTCAATGGCGATGTCAAGACGCATATTGGCGCGGGCAACATCACCGGTGACCCCAAGGTCTCCAAGGTATCGGTCGTGGGCGTGGGCATGCGTTCGCATGTCGGTATTGCCAGCAAGATGTTCCGTACACTGTCCGAAGAGGGCATCAACATCCAGATGATCTCCACTTCGGAAATCAAGATCTCCGTGGTGATTGACGAGAAGTACATGGAACTCGCCGTGCGTGCTCTGCACAAAGCGTTCGAGCTCGAGCAGGAATGATTTGCGCGCGATTGCGCCGAGTTGATTGACCGGGCGCGCCCGACCCGCTAGAATTCGGGCTTCGCTGCACTGCAAAAGCCGCGCAGCATCTGTTTCCGGAGACGTGGCCGAGAGGTCGAAGGCACTCCCCTGCTAAGGGAGCATACGGGCCAAAACCTGTATCGAGGGTTCGAATCCCTCCGTCTCCGCCAGTAATGGCATCGGTGGTCCCAAGCCCTTCCGTGGCTTGGGTTCCCGCTGAATCGCTACTGTTCCCCGATCATCGCTACACCTTCCCGTGTCACATACACCGGCAAGGAAACAGCGATGCATGTCACCCGCCATCAAGGCGTCTGTTACTTTTACTTCCGCAAGAGAGTCCCCGTGATCTGGTTGCCGTGCACGGCAGGCTGAAGGCCGTCTACAGCTTCCGTACCGGTGAGCATCCAGCGGTATCTCACCGACGCGTTGGCGCGACGGACTGGATGCTGGCTGGCGCATGAATTCCATAGATAGGTACTCCCGCTGAGCGGAGCGGCGCTGTTCTACCGCAATCGCAGGAGCGAACACATGCCTGCAGAAGACTTTGCTGGAACGCCGTGGAAAGCGATCGAGAACGGTATGGATATTCGAGCCACATGGATGCGTGACCCATGACTGTCTTTGCCGCGATTGCATGGCGGCGCATTCTGGTGGTTCGGAAATAAGTCTCGGGTATCTGGCAAATAGGGCGTAGAGTGGGGACTCATTTACACAGCGAGAAGCTCATGAATACCACGCCGAGTTCCAGCTACAAGGGTTTTGATATCTACCCATTGGTCTACAAGACCGATACGCCACGTGAGTGGCATGAGCGCCGTCCTGACCGGACGTACACCGCTTCCGTGGTGATTTGCGAGGAAGGCAGCGACCCTGCTGCCAACACGGCGCGTGTTTTTCCGCTTCCACCGGATCAGTGGGACAGCCTGGGTAGCGCAACGAGAGCTGCTATCGAGGGAGGCCGGACCATCATTGATGGTTTTACGCCGAGCGGGACGATGTCCGGTGGAATGGGTCGGCCGGGTCACGTGGCGTAAATTATTAGTTGATACCTGCCGAACCCGTTCGCCGGGTCCCATGCGGGTGTATCTGGTACGTTTTCGGTTGCGAGCCCCCATTTACCCTGATCCTCAACAGGGTTGGTACATCGCGCCGTCCTGGGCCGCTCCTCTACCACTCGCTGCTCCCCTCCTTGGCGATCTCACCAACCTGGTTACACGGATTGTGCGGATGGTTGTTCTACGCCATCACATTCGCTGTATCGTGGCCGCGCCTGTTGCAGCAATCGGAGCAGAACGTCAGGATGCATCACCGGTTCGCGTGTGCGACAGCAAGGTCTCTGGTGTGAGGCTGAATAGTGAATGCGGTAGCAGCGCCAGTGTTGAAGCATGCCGCCGGTCCGCGCAAGCGATGGCGTGACCGGATACCGTCGACTACCGCACTGTGCAGCCAGTCTGGCGAGTGCAGTTCGGCAAGCCCGTCATTGACGAAGACTCCAGCTGGCGCGTGAGCTCCGCGCTGCCAAAACCATACAGTGCGATTCCATCAGCAGCGCGTCGTGGGCGGCAGGCTACTGCTGTCGATGCGTGCACTGCAAACATCTGCCTACTGCTTGGGTTTTCGTCATACATACCGAGCCTCAATACATCTTTGGTCACCGGCACGCGCGACAAGTGCCGGTTGCGGATGAAGCTTCGATTGCGGGAATCAATGTCCCCGGGATACCGGTGGGAAAGCAGTCATGTGAGTCTTGTGGAGCTGCCGTGTGCTGGCCTGGGTGCGTGATTTTTTCCATGAACTGGGTCAATGGGTTTGCTTTACTGGCGAAGAGTGATAATGTATTGATAATTGTTCTCATTACTATTGACTCTTATGCCGACTGCTTTTACACGCCGTCCGATCGCTCTTGCGATCGGCGCACTGACGTCTTGCGCCGCTTTCGCCCAAGGTCAGACTGTTATTCCTGCGGACAGGCCGGTGGCCGAACTGGAGACCGTCACAGTCGAGGCTAGTGCCGACGCTTCAGCGGGTGGTCTGGCCAAGCCATTTGCCGGCGGGCAGGTTGCACGCGGCAGCCGGGTGGGTGTGCTGGGTACGCAGGACATCATGGACACGCCGTTCAACATCAAGAGTTACACGCGCGAGTTGATCGCTGACCAGCAGGCGCAGAGCGTTGCCGATGTACTGCTGAACGATCCTTCGGTACGGCAGGCACGCGGCTTCGGCAATTTCCAGGAGGTGTACGTGGTACGCGGTTTTCCGCTGTATTCCGATGACATTGCCTACAACGGTTTGTATGGGATGTTGCCGCGCCAGTATGTGGCCTCCGAATTTTTCGAGCGCGTCGAAGTCCTGCTGGGAGCCAATGCCTTCCTGAACGGTGCGGCGCCAGGCGGTTCGGGCCTTGGCGGTTCGGTGAACCTGTTGCCGAAGCGCGCCAGCGCCGAACCGCTGTCGCAAGTCAGCGCAGGAGTGCAGACCGGCGGACAGGTATTCGGTGCAGTCGATTTGTCACGCCGTTTTGGTCCCAACGACAGCACTGGCGTGCGCCTGAATGCGGTGCGCCGCAATGGCGATACCGCGATCGACAGCGAAAGCCGCGAACTGACGATGTTCTCCCTGGG
>DATLHT010000079.1:0-5262 GCA_035539795.1 Burkholderiaceae bacterium | reverse complement strand
GTTCTTCTGTCGCCGCCATCTGGCGGCGCGCCGCTGTCGTGGCACGGGCTGCATCCGCTGCGGTGGTGGCGGGTGCGCTCGCGGCGCCCGGCTCCGGACCGGTACGCGGATCGAAATCCTGCCATTCCCCCGCGCGCCATTCGCCTTCGGCATCCTCGATATCCATCGCGCCGCTGGCGCGCAGGACATCGGCCGCGGTCCCGCGTGTGCCGGCATCATCGACTTGCACGGCAAGCATCACGCCGGCATCGCGCTCGCGCCCCATGACCGGATCGCGTGTCCGCCGCAGGCCGCCTGCCAGTGAGCCCAGATACGCGCCGACGCCAGCCGCGAACAGCGGGACGAGCACGGGGTACTGAAAGTTATTGACGACGCCGGAGAGATACACCAGGCCGCCGAGCGCGCCCCCCGCCACCGCGCCAACAATGACGCCGGTGAAGGCACCGCTGCCGGCATGGCGGGCACCTGCATCGGCATAGACATCGCCGCCGATCGGGAAGCGCGCGTGCTGGCCAGCGGGATTCACGAAGAACAGCGACAGCTTGTTCCGGGAAAAACCGCGCGCACGCAGTGAACGCGCGGCTTTCTGGGCCGCAGGGAAAGTGTGGAAGCGGCCGGCAATAATGTGCGACATGACGGTCTCCTGTTCAAACTCCTGGACGGTACGACGAGGCTCAGTGGCTCTTGCGCCGCGCAGCCTTCTGTCGCCGGCTCACGCCCGCCTTGTTGAGCGCGATGGCCACGGCCTGCTTCACCGCGCGCTTGCGCGATGCCGGCCGGCTGTTGGCGACGTGCCCTTGCTCGTCATACTCATGCACCAGCTTCTTGATGTTGCTGCTGATGGTCTTGCGGCTTTTGCCTTCTTTCAGTGGCATGGCAATCTCCTTGCGCGTGCCGAGGCCGGTTCCCGGTATCGGCAGGTCTGCACGCCGTGCAGATTCGCTCAGTGATGTTCGGATACGACGCGCCCGCCGCCCGTGCTGCTCCAGTACGGCGATGCCTGGTAGTAGTCGTGGATGCTGGTTGCCCAGCGCGCGTCGGCCATCGCCGGCCAGTGATCCTTGTCGAATCCTGGCGCATCCTTCAGCCGGCTCTTTTCAATACCGAGGACAAAACATTTGTGGCGGGTATCGAGCGTCAGTGCGCTCCACGGTACGGCGAACAACTTTTCGCCGATGCCGAGAAAACCGCCGAACGACAGTACGGCATAGGCGATGCGGCCGCTGCCTACGTCCAGCATGATGTGTTCGATATTGCCGAGGTCCTCGCCTGCGGGACCGATCACCTTGTTGTCCTCGAGCGTATCGGCGGCCATGATGGCCGGTCCGGGTCCCGAGATATTGGGCGTGGTCTGACCGACGATGGTCGCGCCCTGATCGGCGCTATAGGCGGGTCGTTGCATTGTCATGGGCGGACTCCTTGTTCAATGTGGTTGGGGCCGGCGTGCGTTGCTTGAGCGCACACCCGTCTCACCCATCGATACGCAAGAGCCGCGCCAATGTGCCCGCGCTCCGCCTGAATCCGCATCGGGACACGCACACACGCGGGTGATGAGCACAAACCGGTACGGCCACAGCACGCCGGAACCGTCCCGAAATGACAAGGATCATGCAATCTTTACACCGGCTCAGGCTGGCGCTCGGCCGAGCCCGCCACGCATGGAAGGCATTCGCTGCCGGGCCTGCCTGTGCGATGTGCGAGACGCCGAGTAACCGTTCACCATGGCCCCTGCACCCCGGCCGGCGCGCACTGATACCATCCTGAATGCCACACGACCCTGCCGCCCCACAGCGAGCGCAACGCGCGGGCTGCACCACCGATCCATCCGGAGCCACCATGTATCTGCCCGCCCAATTCGAGGAATCCAACGTCGCGGTGCTACACGAGCTGATCGCGCAGTATCCGTTCGGCAGTCTGATTACAGGCAGTGACGGTGGACTGGATGCCAATCACCTGCCGTTCGTGCTCGAGACACGCGAGCAGGGGCTCGGGGTACTGCACGTCCATGTGGCGCGCGCCAATCCCCTGTGGCAGGCTGTGGCGGACGGAGATGCAGTACTGGTGATCTTTCATGCCGGCGACGCGTATGTATCGCCGAACTGGTACCCGAGCAAGCATGCCACGCACCGCCAGGTGCCGACGTGGAACTACAGGGTAGTCCATGCCCACGGGCGCATCACGATCCGCGACGACGAGAAGTATGTGCGCGGGGTGGTCGGCCGGCTTACGCGCGCGCACGAAGCCGCGCAACCGCAACCGTGGAAGATGGCGGACGCGCCTAAGGACTATCTCGACGCCATGCTCGCGTCCATCGTCGGCATCGAGATCGAGATCACGCAGCTGGTCGGCAAGTTCAAGCTGGGCCAGAACAAGGATGCCAATGATGTGCGTGGTGCAGGCGAAGCCCTGCGGGCCAGCGGCCAGGACACAATCGGCACAGCGATGCTGGCGCAACTCGGACGACAGGCGTCGCCCGAGGAGTAACGGCAGTTGGGAGAAGACGATGCAGCGAGCGGTCGCTCAGCCGGCCAGCGCGGTATCGCAACCGACGAAGTGCGCAAGCGCCAGGGCCCGCGTGGCATGCACGCCGGACTGATGACCACAGGCTCCGCATGTGAACTCCACCTGATGTCCGACCGTGGCGAGATCGGTCTCGTCCGAGGTGCACTGCGGGCATGGCATACCGGACTCGATATAGGCATCAAGTGCCGGACCGAGCGGACGGACCGCATCCTTGGACAAGACGCCCTGCCGGATCAGGTCCGCCACCAGACGGCCGAGTACCGGAGAGAGACCCTCGTTCCGCCCCGCACCACCCGCCTGACGCAGACGATCCGCCTCGGCGCGCGCCTGCTCGGCTTCCTGGCACGCCTGCGCCGCGAGCGCGCGCGCCTGGCTCAGTTGCTGCATCCACTCGAATTCCCGCCGCGGCATCTCGCGTGTCTCGCGGTCAGCGGCAGCGACCCGCTGGCGCAAGCTGTCAAGTTCGACCAGCAGGGGACGGACCCGCGCCTCGGCAGCCGAGAGCGCATCCTTGAGATGGGCCGCATATTCCACGGCCCGGCTCGCCAGCTCCGCCTGCAATGCCGCGACCTGCTCACGCAGCGCACCGTTGTCGGCCTGGGCCGCCTGCAACTGCGCGGACAACGCCGCCTTGTCGCCCTCGGTGTACTGTGCAAGCATGCTATGCAGCGCCTCATCCCGCTCCGCATCGCGAGGCCGGGATGCAAGCCGGGTAGCCTGCTCGGCGCACCGTCGGCGCAGGGCGTCGACTTCATTCTCCAGCTCCCACTGCCGCGCCATGGCATGTTGCGCAGCGGTTTCGGCACGTGCCAGTTCAGTGGCTTGCGCACTACGCACTTCCGCCAGCGCAGCACCGTACAATCCTGAAACCAGCTCACCGGCGCGCCGCTGCAGCAGCGCGGGCACGCCATCCGCACCGCACTGGCCCTGCTGGCGCAACTGCTGCCAGAACGCCTCGATGTCACGCGCAATATCGCCGGCGCTGCCGGTAGCGGTGACATCGCGCACATTGGCGACCGTGGGCCGCACGCCAACCTCGAAGAACAGCCGCTGGCACGCGCGCAACGACAGTTCGGTCCGCCGGACACCGTCCGCCTTCATCTGCTCGATTTCGACCCGCAACAGGTCGAGCGCACTCATGGAGGAACTCATACGTCACCTGTCCGTAAAAATTACGCCATTTTCGTCATATTTATTACACCCAACCGCTGCGCGGTCACGCTGCGGCTGAAACATGGCCAAAGAGCGTAGAACATCACGCGCGTCCGTGCGAAACGCCGTGAAACAATCTCGCATATCGCCTGCAAATCCTTTATTCATGCGGATGTCGAGGCATGGGCATTTTTCAGCGATTGTTTCACGCTCGAGCGCGTTCCACGCTGGCTCAATCAGCTTCCGTCCACCGCGAAACGCGTTTTCAGCGCCGACACCAGTTCGGCCCGCGCGCCACGTTCTGCCAGCTGGATATCCAGCACCACCCGCCCGGAATCCCATTCCTTGATGGTGCCCAGCACTTCGCCCTGCTCCGAGCGGATTTTGTACTGACGGCTGATTTCCTTGACCTTGCGTGTCCGCCCTTCCTGCGCTTGCCGGCGGATCGCCTCGACCTCGCGACTCGATAATCCGTCATCGACGATGCGCTGCGCCAATTCGCGCGTAGCCTCCTCGCCTTTCAGCTTGAAGTAGAGCGTCAGCTCGTAGCCGGCGGCGATACCAATGGCCGCCGGCTTTTCCTTCATCACGTCGAGCACGGAGTCCGGCAGGCGCAGCAAGGCGAGCGTCTTGCTGACGGTTCCCGCGGAAATCCCGGTCAGTTCCGAGATTTCTTCTTCTTTGGAAATTTTATTTTCATCGATCAACTGCCGCCAGGCAATGGCATTGTCGAGCGCCGACTGGCCGGACCGCTGCTCGTTCAGCAGGAACGACAGGCGATACAGGTCCAGATCGCCCAGATCGGCCTCGACGAAGCACTCCATGTCCGTCTTGTTCGCCGCCAACAGCGCGCGCTTACGGTAATGCCCGTCGATCAGGTAGTAGTAGCCCGGTCGGTCCGGCACCGGCGTGGCCAGCCCCGGCGTCTTCTGACCGTGGGTGGCAATGGAAGCAGCCCGGTCCTGTACCACCTCCGGGTCATAGATGCGCCGCGCATTCAGGGGATTATCGAGCAGGGAAGCCAGTGGGATCCGCTCCAGGCGTCGTGCACCGCCCCCCGCAACGGTGGTTTCAGCGCTGAAACCGCCGGAAGCGACGGAACCGACCGATGTGGCAGTGCCAGTTTCGGCGGTCACCGGGCTCTTGGCAGGTGCCGCCGGGGCAGCCGGCGGCGTCAGGGGCGGTGCCAGCAAGCCACCGGGGCGCTCGACAATCACCTGCTCTGCGCGCGCAAAACGGTCCAGCGGTTCAGTTGTACGGCTTTTTTCCGCTACCATGCCGGCGAGCATGCCTGCTTTCAGATTTTTTGCTTTAGTTGCCACGCTTCGCCCCCTCCATTCCCAGCAAATCCAATACTTCATCCACGACCGCGTCGACTTCCAGCGCAGCTTCTTTCGCCCCACCCACGCCGTGGACGGTGCAGCCAATTGCCTGGCATTCCCGGAAAGCTGAGCGTGAGCCGATCATGGCGTCCATCAGTTTGAAATCGGCATCTTCTCCAAGAATTTCAATTGCCTGCTTGGCGAGTGACACACGCCGTTGCACCATGTTGGCCAGAACACGGATCTGAAGGGTCTCGTTTTGCAC
>DATLHT010000078.1:0-2269 GCA_035539795.1 Burkholderiaceae bacterium | reverse complement strand
CACGACCGGTGATGGCGCCAGCCGTATTCGACTGTGCCTGCACGCCGCCGACAACGCAGGCGCCCAGCGCAAGGCTCAGCGCCGTTCGCTTGATGCCCTTCGACAAGTTGTAACCCTTATGGGTAGTCATCTGCTCTCTCTCTCTCAAGTCAAAATTGGAGGAGGCCAATCGGCCCGTCCGAATGTCAGACGCAAGTTAAACGCCTGGTGACCGCAGAATAACGTAACTTTTACGGAGATGAGCGGAATATAAATTACACTCGTGACCGCTAAAGTCCTTGCGATTCAATGACTTGAGTGTGAGCAAGCTCGATGATTTCACACGCAACTGGCCGCGCAGCCCCCCTGAATTGGGCTTGCGCGCATTCAGAAATTGTGCGTCCGCGGATTTCAGCCGGTTTCGAAGGTTGCCGATGCAACCTTCCTGTGCCTGAGGCTGTTTTTGGCTCAGGCATCCAGGCCGATTGAACAGCTCACCCCGGTTCCCCCCAGCCCGCAGTAGCCGTTCGGATTCTTGGCCAGGTACTGCTGGTGGTAGTCCTCGGCGAAGTAGAACTCAGGCGCCGGATAGAGGATTTCGGTGGTGATGTCCGGATACCCTGCCTCACGCAGCCGCTGCTGGTAAGCCTCACGGCTGGCCAGGGCTGCATCGCGCTGTTCGGCGCTGTGGCAGAGGATGGCGGATCGGTATTGGGTGCCGACGTCATTGCCCTGGCGCATGCCCTGGGTGGGATCGTGGTTCTCCCAGAACACCTGCAGGAGCTGCTCGAAGCTGATCTGTTTCGGGTCGTAGACCACGCGCACCACTTCGTTGTGCCCGGTCAGGCCCGAGCACACTTCTTCATAGGTGGGATTGGGCGTGGCGCCGCCGGCATAGCCCACGGCGGTGGTGTAGACCCCCGGCAGCGACCAGAACTTGCGTTCGGCGCCCCAGAAACAGCCCAGACCGAACTCGACCGTGAGCAGGCCGGTGGTATCCACCCGCAACGGCCGGCCATGCACGAAATGGCTGTCATGCAGCGGCAAAGGCTGCGAGCGGCCGGGCAATGCTTCTTCCGGTCGCGGCATGCGTTGCTTGAAAGCGCCAATACCCAGCATGGAAACCTCGGCTCGTCAGGACTGCCTTGGATGTGGTGCGTCGCCGGCCGACTTTCAAGCGTCGCGCGGGTTTGCGGCAAGCCGTGTCTGCAAGTCGATGACCGCGCAGGCCGTCCCGTCTTCAGACCGGAACGATCGTCCCGTCATCGTCCCAGCTCGCGTCATCCTCGCCAACGACCGGGCTACCCAGCGCCAGCCCGGCGACGACGGCATCGGCCTGTTCGCCGGCAGAATCCGGCACGCACACCCGCAGTACGCCGAACAGCGGCAGTTCGCCCATGCCGCCCATCAGCGACTCGCCGAATACGAACACCGGCAAGCCCGCATCTTCCAGGGCGTGCTTGACCAGGTGCGCGTCGACCAGGTTGTCGGCGAGGTAAGCCAGATGCATGGGCGGCTCCAGCGAGGATTCAACAACGAGGGATCTGCAGTCTACCCCCGGGCTGATCGCGCGCACGTCAGAACGGCTTGCTGACCGCATCCGTATAGGGAACGGTTTCGCTCTCGGCCGCGCCGGCCTCGCGCCACTCGCGCATCGCCGGCAACGCGAACAGCGCCTGCATGTAGGCTTGGCTGATGTCGTCCACCGGCACGCCATAGCCCTGGAAGCGGATCGCCACCGGTGCATACATGGCATCGACTATGCCGAACTCGCCGCACAGGAAATCCCCTGCCCCGCCAAAGCGGGCGCGCAATTCGCCCCAGATCGCCTGCACGCGATCGATGTCGCGCTGCGCGGCCTCGTCCCAGCGATAGGCATCGGGCTGGCGGCGGCTGTTCATGGGCAGCTGGGTACGCAGGGCGGCAAAGCCGGAATGCATCTCCGCTGCTGCGGTGCGGGCCAGCGCGCGGGCTTCGCGCCCCTGCGGCCAGCCGCGACCATCCAGCCAGCGTTCGTTGGCGTATTCGGCGATGGCCAGCGAATCCCATACATGCAGATCGCCGTCCCACAGGGCCGGCACCTTGCCGGTCGGCGAGTAGCGCTTGACCTCGGCAAAGAACTCCGGGGTATCCAGCAGCAGCCGCACTTCATCGAACTCCACGCCGAAATGGCGCAACAACAACCAGGGGCGCAGCGACCAGGACGAGTAGTTCTTGTTGCCGATGATCAGGACGGGACGGCTCATGGGGGGCAGCTCGGAAGCGGACGATGAAGCGCACAGGATAGGCG